>JAICVE010000351.1 GCA_025935475.1 Nitrospira sp.
CCTGAACACGCGCTGTTACGCGCTCCTTTCAGCGGGATGCCCTGCGTCCTCTTCTCCTATACAGTCGAAGAGCGCCGGACATCGGGTAAGGAAACCAGGTGGGAAACAATTGCAAAGGGCACATCTCAGGAGCCCTTCCATGTACGGGATACAACCGGCAGGGTGCTCGTCGTTCCGTTTGATGCTCAGTTGATCTTGCCGGACAGCAAGGCAACTCGATGCAATTGGTCTGGCACCCTTCCCGAAGCGACCATCCTCGGGCTTTTGAAATTGGGCATTGCGCTGGACGGATGGTCCGGTGAGAAAACGATCCGCTGTACCGAAACCTTCATCTTGCCCGATGAAACCGTCTACGTGATGGGGACCGCGCAAGAGCACCAGGGCGCTGCAGAGAGCATGGACAATTCAGCGCGGCTCTATATCGGAAGCAGCCGGGGCCACGAATTTATCATCTCGGATCGGAGCGAGAAAGAGTTGCTCTACGGTTTGCAATGGCAGGTATGGGCGTCGATGGGCGGAGGGCCAGTGCTCGCGATTCTCTGCCTGCTGCTGATGTTCAAGCTCTACGGGGCAGTTCAATAGCCATTCACCAGGGAGTGAAATATGAACGGTACATTGTTGATCGGACTCGTGCTGGTGTTCGGGATCATCGTCATACTCGTCTATGTGGTGGGAATCTACAACACGTTGGTGCGGCTCTCCAACCACATCGACAAGGCATGGTCGAACATCGACGTGATTCTGAAACAGCGTCACGATGAACTTCCGAAGCTCGTGCAGGTGTGCAACAGCTACATGACCCACGAGCGGGAGACTCTGGAAAGTGTGACAAATGCCCGAAGCGCCTACAGTCGAAGCACAAACGTAGACGAAAAGGCGAAGGCAGAAAATCAACTCACGAGGGCGTTGGGCAAACTGTTTGCCGTTGCCGAACAGTATCCGGATCTGAAAGCGAATCAGGAGTTTCTGAATGTACAGCAGCGAATCTCTTCACTGGAGAACACCATCGCGGACCGACGTGAGTTTTATAACGACTCAGTCACTCTCTACAACATCCGGATCGAGCAGCTTCCTGCCGTGTGGGTGGCGCAGCAGGTCGGATACCGTGCAAGACCGTTACTGGCGGTCGCGCAGTCCGATCGACAAGACGTCGAACTGAGTTTTGCCAACCGCGCAGCGTGAAAAGATACTCCCTGAACTGGTGCGTCTCAGGGAAAGACATCTTATGTTTTATGTTGCCGATAGGAGCCGCACCGCATGCTGTGGAAACGGAATCTGGATGTCAGCCGATTGGAACTGCTCGACAAGGACCTGGTTTAACTCCCCTTGAACTCTTCCGTAGTCCGCAACCGACACCCAGGGATCGATTGAAATCGTAATTCCTGAGTCTCCAAGCTTGGAGATGCCAACCCCTGGTGCCGGATCTTTGAGGACTCCAGAATTCGAGGCCAGGATGGAACGGACAAGTGCGAGTGCTTCGGTGAGGTTCGTGGAGTAGGCGACAGTGACAGCGAGGTGCAGTTGGCGGATGTTGCCGAAGTTGTGAAGGATCTCTCCGACAATTTTCTTGTTGGGAATGACCACTCGTGAGCGGTCTGGGTGCAGGAGCGTCGTGGAGAACAGGTCGATGGTGAGAACATCGCCCTGCACTCCAAGCAGCGAAATGTGTTCCCCCACTCGATAAGGCTTGGTAAAAATGATCGAGAGCCCGGCAACGACGTTGCTCAGCACGCCTTGGAGCGCTAAGCCGACACCCAGTCCGGCGACGCCGATGCCGGCGAGTAACGGCGCAATTTGCACTCCCAGCTGGCCCAATGCCGCCATCGTGGTAAACAACAGAACCAAGACCTGAATGATCTTGACCAGCAGCATGCGAATCGGGGGCTCCATGTCGTGGCGCTCGAGCCATTGCTGCGTAAGTTTTCCCGCCCAGCGAGCGACCAGCGTACCGACGGCAAACACCAGGACCGCTCCCAAGACTTGAAACCCGTAACGAATGACGTATTCCGTGATGAGATCCACTGTCGGCATGGAAGTACCTCCCACTATTGGTGTGATTAGTTTTGCTCGAAAAAGTACTTGAAGCTGATATTTGGATAAATGGCGCGGATGTCGTCTTGCCCCGCGACGGTGAACATCACGCCGATCGCCCCGACGAGCTTTGCGCCCGACTCATAACGTGCAAAGGTGTATTCGAGGCCCGGCTGTAGGCCAACAAGCCAAAAGGTGGCTGGAACCGTATTGACAGCATGGCCGTCTAATCTGCCGTTGAGCTGTCGCAGAGTGGTCATTTCAATGAGATAACCGAATCCAGTCTCCTCGTCGAGGACATGCTCCAGCGCGAGGTGCGTGTTGATCAGATCTCCTCCATACACGGTCGCGCCTGATTCCGACCCCGATCCTGGGAAATTGTACGAATAGAACACATTGCCCGTGATCCGGAACGGTTCCAGGTTTTTCCGAAAGAGGATACCCTCTGTCACGGCGACGGCTTCGAAGCGGCTCGACGGCACACGCGAGAGAGGCGTGAATCCACCAGGAATTTCCGGCGTGCCAAACCAGCGGTTGGTCGGCAGCGAGAGCCTACTATAGAAGGCGATGGAGGGTCTCCAAGCATGAGGATCTTGCACAATGGGACGGTATTTGACAATCAGATTGGTGGTGCCGATCCCCGAACCCGACGTTCGTCCGTCCGCTTCCGGAGTGCTAGAATGCCAGTAGACGGCAGAGATGCCTACTCCAACCATCACGTGGTGGGTGAGACCGTAGTACAACGTCACCGCCGGCATGACTGCATCCGGGCTGAACGGAGAGGCGACGTTTTGCGAAGTGGCCGTACGTTGCGACTCGCCGGATCCGATCATGCCTTGCACATATGCCCGCACGAACCATTGCCCTTGGCGAGTCACATCGGCACTCGAGGTATAAGACGTGCCGTGGGTTGGCGGGTTCCAGCTGTGGCGATACGTGGCCATTTCCTCAGCGGTAGGCACCCAATCGAGGGCGTAGGCTGGTATCCAATGGGTCAGAATGAGGAGATTCAGGAAGGTTGACCAGGCGGCAACCGACGACAGGAGACGCAGGAACATTTCTCACCAACAACTCTGACGATGCATATAACGAAGGGAGCGATTATACGTTTTGAACCACAATGACACATCACCAAAATCGGCATCTCGCTTGATTCCTTCCTGTACGGTGTTGTTCCGCTAGTCCGTATCCGTTCTCATACACGAATACAATGCACGCGCAACCTTCACGGACTCGGATCTTCATAAAATCACTTAGTTGTGAATCTCTCTGATGAATGTTTGCGCGGCATGTGGCTTGCCGTTATCTCTCCTCGGATACTTGCGTGTCTCTC
>JAICVE010000209.1 GCA_025935475.1 Nitrospira sp.
CGAGTCACGCCACCTACAATCTGTTGGGACAAGCTCGTTGAATCGTAGAATAAAGATGATTAATTTGGTCTTTCGAGATTACTGCTGAGGCGCCGGCATTCATAAATGCATCCGTAATTGACGTATCCAGTGCCACACAAAGTCCAATAATTGCTATGTCTTGCCAGTGCTCCCTCATGAAGCGGGCAGCCTCAACGCCGTTCATTCTCGGCATGTAGTAATCCAACAGAACGACATGAGGCTGATAGAGTGGGACGAGTTCTATTGCTTGCTTGCCATCGCAGGCTTCTCCCACGACATGAACGTCATCATAACCGGTGAGTATACGGCGTAGCGTAATCCGGATGGGCACATGATCATCGACAAGCAGCACGCGACATTTCTGCATGATGCTAGCCTCTTACTCATCTGTAATACAGTAAGCATATGTCGCGTCCCATTAGTAACATTCCTAGCATCTTGTTACGATTTGCCTAAAAATACCATACAGCCGGCATAACGTATCCCGTCTCAGTACAGATTTCCGCAGTATCTCGTGGACCGTGTAATTTCGCCTTCAGCGCCGAACCGATGACAGGTTGCTCTGTTCAATCCAGGTCGCCGGCTCCAGCACCTTCCTTGTCTTTCTTTTTCCCGCCGATGGTAGTTCAAAGGTAGTGACAATTGAAGTCGTGGTCGTTCAAGGGCGCCTCAAGTGGAAGCGAACTAACAAACCACAGGTCACCCCTTTTGCTTCGTTGGAATCGAATCGTCCCAGGAGGCAAACCCTACTAGGTTGTCCGTCAAAGCTAGTGGTTAACCTCGTCGCTTCCTTGAGCAGAACGTCCGAGAATGATCCGATGAACCGCAGAGGGGGTGCATTTTAAGTATTGCTCCATGTTTACCTTCACTTGACGACCTGTCGTAATGCATTAAGAATGACCCCTAAATGGAGGGTCCTTAAAGACAGCTTTTCGTGTATCCTCCCTACACATGAAAGATATGAACCAGGATTTCCTTAACAATGCACGCCTTGCCGCGATTGTCACTTCTGCTGACGATGCCATCCTCAGCAAGACGCTCAATGGGGGGATTACCAGCTGGAATCCCGGCGCTGAGCGCATGTTTGGATACAGCGCTGAGGAGATGATTGGTCAACCGATTCTCCGCTTGATTCCTCCAGAACGTCAGGCCGAGGAGGGCGAGATTTTGAGGCGGCTTCGAGCAGGGGAGCGGATCGAACACTATGAGACCGTGCGTCAGAAGAAGGACGGGACGCTCTTCGACGTCTCTCTCACCATTTCGCCCATGAGAGATCAGTCAGGTGACATCATCGGAGCGTCGAAAATCATTCGTGATATTACCGACCGCAAGCGAATAGACCACGTTTCCGCACACCTCGCCGCAATTGTCACTGCCGCTGACGATGCTATCCTCAGCAAGACGCTCAATGGGGTGATTACCAGCTGGAATCCCGGCGCTGAGCGCATGTTTGGATACCGCGCTGAGGAGATGATTGGTCAACCGATTCTCCGCTTGATTCCTTCAGAACGTCAGGCGGAGGAAGGCGAGATCTTGACGCGGCTTCGAGCGGGAAAGCGGATCCAACACTATGAGACCGTGCGTCAGAAGAAGGACGGGACGCTCTTCGACGTCTCTCTCACCATTTCGCCCATGAGGAACGAAGCGGGTCAGATCATTGGAGCCTCTAAAATCGTTCGTGATGTTAGCGAGCGTAAGCAAACTGAGTTGAGTCTTAAGGAAAGCCAGCAACGATTGCGAGAGTTTGCTCAAGATTTGGAGCGGCTAGTCGAAAGCCGGACGTCCGAACTCGTGCAATCGCAGCAGCAACTACGCGCATTGGCCGCTCAATTGAACTTATCGGAGCAGAAGGCGCGACAGCGTTTGGCAGGAGAACTCCACGACTATCTCGGACAAATGCTGGCGCTCAACCGAATCAAGATCGGTATCGCCAAAAAACATCCCATGGAAGCAGCACTGGCTCATCTCCTCGAGGAACTGCAAGCGACGACTGACAAGGCATTGGCCTATACGCGTTCGCTCGTGGCTCAGCTGAGTCCGCCTGTGCTGCAGGAATTTGGCTTGGCAATGGCACTTCCTTGGCTAGCTCAGCAAATGTTGGAGCGTGACCTCGTCGTCTCTTTGCAAGTAAAGACACCGATACCTCCCATACCGGAGGATCAGGCGCTCCTGCTCTTTCAGTCCATACGTGAATTATTGCTTAATTGCATCAAGCATGCTCAGGTGCCACAGGCCGTGGTAGTGCTAGAGTGTAAAGAGGAAGCGCTCTATGTCACTGTTGCTGATCAAGGGTTAGGGTTTGAGCCGTCTGTGATGTTGTCGGCGAAACAGACCACACAGACAGTTAACAAGTTCGGGCTTTTCAGCATCCGCGAGCGAATGCTCTCATTGGGTGGACGCTTCGAGCTGCAATCATCCCCAGGGAACGGCACGGTAGCCACCCTAGTGTTCCCCATCACAACCACGTTGATCGAGATGCCTGCCTCGGCCGAGGCCTTGGTCTCAAAAGAGAATGGAACTAGAAAGGTAAACGGCGCAAAAACACGCTCAACCCCCGATGGAAAGATCCTATTACTCGTGGTAGACGATCATGCGATGGTCCGTCAAGGGTTGTGCAGCGTATTGGATGCATACGAAGATATCCATGTGATCGGTGAAGCCAGCAATGGCAAGGAAGCCATCGAGTTGGCCTCTCGATTAAGGCCCGACGTGATACTTATGGATGTGACCATGCCGGACATTGACGGGATCGAAGTGACCAAGCGCATCAAATCCGACCATCCCCACGTACTGATTATTGGAATGTCAGTTCACAGCGCCCAACAGGTGGAAAGCGCGATGTCCAACGCCGGCGCATCCGCATTCATCCACAAAGAGGCCGCAGTAGATAAACTGCATCAAACTATTCTTGCGGTTCGGCAATCCGCGGCAAAAGTCAAATGACCACCTGTCATAAACAGTGACTTTGACTCATCCGCCCTGACCGCTGCCCTCGCCTTCGAGCAGTAATTAATAATAAGGCGGTTGGCACCGCTCGATCACAGCTACCTCATCCGATTTAGATTTGCTTGTCGTTAAAGAACTCTCAGTGTGGTAATTCCTTGGGTTAGAGCGGCAGACCTATTTCCTCGCACGCGAGAGAAATTGCATGGTTGCGGCTGCCTTTTCAATTTCCAGAGATAAATCATCTAGGCTGTGCGTGCCCTTTGTCATCACTCGGAACGCCCCTGCTTTCTCCATCGCAGACTTGTGATAGCTATCTTCCGTGACTGATAATCCCAGTACAGCTACGTTTGGATAGTGTCTCCGCACCAGCTTGGTCGCAACTAAACCATCCATTTTCGGCATATTGATATCCATAACGACAACCTGGGGATTAAGCTTTCCAATACAAGCGATGGCCTCTGCACCATTATCGGCTTCACCTACGACATCGATAGTTTGAACACTTTTCAGCAAGCTACGAATGGCTTCTCGAACCATGCGGTGATCATCCACGAGCAAAACTCGGATTCCATCCGTCTGTGTTGCCATGTGTGGGCCCCCTTAGGTACATAAGTATATCTAGCTAGTAACCCTAATTGAAGCCAACTCTAGCGAAGTGACGCTGCCCTATCACCTAGGGATACCCCTAGCTACACTGAGGCTCCGTTGGCGAGAAGCCTCGAACAGTTGCAATGCTAGCAATGTTTGCCTTTGTCGCTTGGGGGAATGCACCTTGCACAGGAATAGAAAGGAATGCACACAACACGTCGGGGGAAGGAGAATGTATGGATTACTTCATGGCAATTTCGGCTGTCGCAAGCGTGTCTGGAGCGATTCTTTTGATGACGTACGTGTGGCGAGATTAGCCTTGCAGCAACGCCTGCGTTTCTGCATCAGAACGGATCCATCATGGTTCTAAAGTGATACACACACAATGACACTTCTTTTGTACATCGAAGGGATCATTCCTAAGCCTCTAATCCTGTATGAGGTACGGTATGGCATTCCAAGCTACAGTCAAGCGACTGTTAGTGGTCGAAGACGATCCCGATCAATCTCGGGCTGTACGTGATCGTCTCGAACTCTACGGATACACGGTCTCATGCGCGGAGGATGGTCAGCTCGCGATGGAAATGTTGCAAGCAGAAGCCTCATTCGACGGCGTACTGATGGATTTGAACCTCCCGCATGTTCCTGGGATTCAAATCCTAGCGGCCACACGCCACGCCCTGCCTCATTTGCCTGTGCTTGTGATGTCTGCCTCCTCATCCCGTCTTCAAGCGGCGAAGGAAACCAAGCTGGCGTGCGGTTACATCGCTAAGCCGTTTGGAACTGCTCAATTTAAGCAGGCCGTACACGAGTGTTTCGGTCCGCCGTACCAGCCGGCAGTCTCGTAGCGCAATCCGATCCGGCAGGAGGCTTATAACATGGACGATGGCCCCTTTAGCTTGGCGACTGACAATGCAGATGTGTTTCGGTTGCTGTTTGAAAGCATTCAGGACTATGCCATTTTCATGATGACTCCCGAAGGCATCGTCACGACGTGGAATCCCGGGGCCGAGATGATGAAAGGCTATAAAGCCGATGAAATCCTAGGACAATGTTTCTCTCGTTTCTATTTGCCATCCGATATTGAAGCGGGGAAACCCCACATGCTGCTATCTCATGCGGCACAAGCCGGTCGAGTCACCGATGAAGGCTGGCGCGTCCGAAAAGATGGCACAAACTTCTGGGCGTCCATCGTCATTACGGCGCTGTACAATCGCAAAGGCGAAGTACAGGGTTATGCCAAAATCACGCAGGACATGACTGAACGAAAACAAATGGAGGATGACTTACACGACACTCTATTTCTCCTGGAACAGGCCAATAAAAAACTCGAAGAAGTGGATTACCTGAAGACTCTGTCCATTTCAGTTGCGACTCACGAGTTGCGCTCTCCCCTTACTGCAATTAAGGCCTATCTCGACAACTTATTTGAAGGCGTCGCAGGCGAGCTGCCAGAGAAGGTCTTTTACTACCTCACTCGCATACGTCACAACACAGATCGCGTCATCCGCTTAGTCAATATGCTGTTAGACATCTCCCGGATAGAGGCAGGACACATGCAATTAGAACTCGATACAGTATCAGTGTATGAGGTCATTACTGATGTTGTGAGGGATTTTGAATGCATGGCGAGAAATAAAGAGATCACCATCTACGCGTCGGCTATTTTGGACGCACCGGTGAGAGCAGATCGCCAGAGAGTTGAACAGGTATTACACAACCTCCTCCATAATGCGCTCAAGTTCACTCCGCCGCGCGGTGAGATCGTGGTCCAGTCGGCTCTCACCGGGAATGACAAAGTTACCATCACGATTGCGGATACTGGCTGTGGGATCCCTGCCGGCCATGAAGAAAAAGTATTTCTCAAGTTCCATCGTGCGCCCTCTCCCGTTCAGGAAGGCGCCGGTCTGGGGTTGGCGGTCAGCAAGAGTCTCGTGGAACTACATGGTGGCAATATCTGGGTGGAGAGCGAGCTGGGCCGCGGCAGTAAATTCTCGTTTACTCTACCACTCGCCGCATAGCGTGACGCCGTGTCTAACGGGGTCA
>JAICVE010000090.1 GCA_025935475.1 Nitrospira sp.
GCCTACCATGAGCTGATCGCCGACCGTGGGTCGTCATCTCAGGCGGGATTCCAACACGGCGCGCATGACATGCGTGGGAGCGGATTGGCCTGTCCAGTGTTCGAACTGTGCCGCGGCCTGATAGAGGAACATTTCCAGGCCGGAAATCGTCCGGCAGCCGGCAGCCTTCGCATCGAGAAGCAACTGCGTGTCGCGGGGATTATAGACAATATCCATGATCGTCAGACCGCGATGGAGGAGATGGGACGGCACACAGCTCATGCCGGTCTTGGGCGACATGCCGATCGGCGTACAGTGAATCAACACTCGGGCCTCCGCTAAGGCGGTCTTAAGACACTGCTCTTCGAGAAAGGCGTCCGCGACGTGTACGGCCGTCTTCTGCATCAAGTCCGAAGCCAGCCCTCGTCGTTCCCGATCGTCGATCCCCAAGAGATGGATGCGCCGAATCCCTGCCTCTGTCGCAAGCGCAAATGCGATCGCGCGTGCCGCTCCCCCTGAACCGAGGATGATCACGGGTTCGCCGCTCAATGGAGCATTTCCCTCTTTCAACGCCCGGAGTGCACCGGTGGCATCGGTGTTGGTGCCGAGTAATTTCCCGTTCTGCGAGACGATCGTATTGATGGCGCCGATGTGGCGTGCCATCGCTTCTACTTCGTCTAGATACGGCAGAACGGCCACCTTATGTGGAATGGTCACGCTTGCGCCGCGAAAATTGCCCAGTGCACGCAGTCCCTTGACGGCATCACCGATGGCTTCGACCTTCCAGGCCAGATAGACAAAGTTGAGACCGAGTTTTTGAAAAGCCGCGTTGTGAATGGCGGGAGAGAGGGAATGCTCGACAGGATTTCCAATCACCCCGCAAAATTGTGTCGCGGCATCGATCTCCATCCCGCTCATCCCTTGGATACGGTCATACCGCCGTCGATTGTGAATGTCCCGCCCGTCACCCAGCCCGCTTCATCGGACGCCAGGTACAGCACCATATTCGCAACTTCTTCCGAGGTTCCAGGCCGTCGGAGAGCATAGTGATTCAGAATCGGTTGAAGCATGTCCGGATTGGCCATCAGAGGAGCGGCCATCGGCGTGTCGATCAAGCCGGGATTCACAATGTTGCAGCGAATCCCATCCTTGGCGTAATCGATTGCAAGTGCGCGCGTAAGGGCATCGACGCCCCCCTTCGAGGCCGCATAAGCGGGGGCGCCGGGAATGCCGACCAGGCTCGCGACGGAGGAAATGTTCACAATGGCACCGCGACCTTGCTTGAGCATCTGAGGCACAACGGCTCTGGTCATGCGGAACACCCCCGTCAGGTTCACATCGAGAAGCGTCGCCCACGTGGCATCCTCCGTTTCATGAATGCGCTTTCCGAAGTCCCCGATTCCGGCATTGTTAATGAGGATGTCGATGCGTCCGAAGCTGTCGAGTGTTCGCTGCGTCACGTCGCGTACATGCAGCTCGTCGGTCACCGACCCCGTGACGGCCAACCCTTTACCGTTGTTATGCCTGATTCCGCTCATGACGCGGTCGAGTTCCGCTTGCCTTCGGCCGGTGATGACCACCGCAGCCCCTTCCTCGGCGAAGCGCTTAGCGACCGCTTCACCAATGCCCGCGTTGCCGCCGGTTACGATGGCAACCTTCCCCTCTAGTCGGTTCATCACGTCTCGTCCTTTCCATTTTCCTCAGCTGGCTCAGCTGACCCGTCTTCTTCAGGACCCGACGGCGTAGTTCCACGCGACCAGAACCCCGACTCCACTTTTCTTGCCACCGTGAGGAATCCGGAATGCGCGACCATCCGATGATCCGGTCGAACGCTGCGCCCCTGAACCGACCAGGTACGAAGCAGGGTTTCAAAAGTTTCGACCATGGCAAACACGGCGGCGTGTTGCAACGCTACCACGGTCTGTTGGACCTGAGGTACGGTGGGGACAAAGCTCAGATAGATCCCGCCCGATCTCAGCACTCGTGCGGCGTGCGGCACCACCTGCCAGGGCTCAGGAAGATCCAGCACAACACGATCAAAAGGGACTCCATCCTCCAGAAGTTGGATCCCTTCATACGCATTGTTCCGGAGCGCAACAAGATTGGGGACCGCGCCCATATACCGTTCGATGTTGAGTCTGGCCGTTCTGGCAAAATCTTCCCGAGCTTCATAGGTGACCACAAGACCTCGCGGTCCGACAGCCCGAAGCAGCGCCATGGTCAAGGCGCCTGACCCGGTACCTGCTTCAAACACCCGCGCGCCTGGATAGATATCGGCCCACATCGGGATGAGAGCCAGATCTTTGGGATACAGCACTTGTGCGCCTCGAGGCATTTTCACGACGTAATCCCCGAAGGTCGGCCGCACGGCCAGCATCGACTTCCCCCCCGAAAGCGTCACGATTGACCCATCCGCCTTATCAATGAGCGCGTCGTGCGCAATTTTGTGACCACTCAATTGATAGAGATCGCCGGCTTTAAGCGTCACGGCGTAGTGGCGTCCCTTCGCATCGACGAGATGAATGCGTTCGCCGTTTTGCAATCGTGCATGTGACATGACGCGCCATTCTAGAAGCGGAACGGCGGCTTTTCAACAACAGCGCGGAAGGCTGTCCCGGTCCTTCCCAACCACGCATATCGCGCATCGCACATGAGTTAAGACCGGCTGATAACTTATCTCGCATGTGACACATCGGCCCGGCCCTATCTCAAACCCTACACATCCGCAGCAGGATTGCCTCAGGACCAGTCGCCTCTTCTTCATTAAGCCTTTCTAATAGTTCCAATATTTCATGACGATCGCGAAACACAATTCTCATGATCAATCCAGCATAGGAATTGCTGCGTAGATACCAGCAGCGGACAGGAGTGAATCTTTTGCAGCGGGATTGCCTCTCAGTAAAGGAGCCTTATTGAGATAAAGTCACCGTGGAATGACGCGGTGACAGCTCAGAGACGCCGTCTTAGGAGGACTCATTATATGAAGAATGATCTGTTTCCTGCCGATGGTCCAGAGTTGAAGTCACCGGAGATGAAGGATGTCGACACCGACCACTCCGAGGATAGCGATTTGCTGGACATGATCGGACGAGATTGCGTGGATCCAGAGGTAGCTCCGCAATTCCCTAAGCCGACGAAGCGTCAAGTCGAATCGAGCAGTCCGTTTTTGTTGGAATCGCTCTACTTTCAATCGTTCGGCGAACGGGCACTCTTGACGAGAGAGGAAGAGACGGCACTGGCGAAACGGATCGATCAAGGATCAAGCACCGTCCGATCGACATTGCGTCATGCCCATCGCCTGTTGTCTCGCGTCAAGCGATCGGATGCCGTGCTTGAGGCACAACACACGCTGCAAACTGTCCGGCGGCTGAGCGGACTGTCCGCGACTGCCCTTGACAAGGTGGAACGGGCGTTGTTGGGCTTGCTTAAGGGAACCGCCGGACCAAAATTGCCGGTGACCGTCGTGAAGAGCCTGAAGAATCACTTGGCCAGTGTCCGGCAGGCCCGTCAAGTCCTCGAAAAAGCCAAAGACGAGTTGGTGCGATGTAATCTTCGTCTGGTCGTGGATGTCGCGAAACATTACACACGCCGCGGTCTCACCTTGTTGGACCTGGTGCAGGAAGGCAATATCGGCCTCATGAAAGCGGCTGAGCGTTATCAGTATCGTAAAGGATTCAAGTTCAGCACCTATGCCACCTGGTGGATTCGCCAGGGCATTACCCGAGCATTGGCGGACCAATCCCGTACGATTCGCATCCCCGTTCACCAGACGGAAGCGTCGCATCGGATTTTGCGCGTCACGCGCCGACTTGGGCAGCAGCTCGGTCGTCCGGCGAAGCTTGAAGAGATCGCGAGCGTGCTACGCATGCGGCCGGAAAGACTCCATGAGACGGTCCAGGCGTTCCAGGAACCAGTGGCCTTGGAGCATCCGGTCGGGGATGGCGGAACGGAGTTCGGGGAGTTGCTGCCGGATCTGCAGGCGGTGCCCCCGGATGCGCATGTGCATCGCACGGAAATGACACATCAACTCGACCGTATTCTGGAAAACCTCACGCCCAGAGAACAGACCGTTATTCGGCTCCGTTTCGGAATTGGCTACGATCAGCCGAGCACTTTGGAACAGGTTGGCCAGAATCTCTCGGTCACGAGGGAACGAATCCGCCAGATAGAGGCCAAAGCGCTCAAGAAACTCAAAACGCCTGCCATCAAGGAAATGTTCGCCGCTATCCAATAACACATCGAACGAGGGGTGAGGAGAAGGCTCCTCACCCCGTTTTTTTTGGCATGGCTTTTCCTGGGAGTGGAGTTATGCGAGAATGCTGCTGAGTTTATGCCACCGCCCAGCGCCACCTGCCGCGTTTTGTGGATTACGATCCTGCTAGCATCCCTTGCCTATGACTCCGCTTGGGCGGCAGCGAATGGAAGTGCCACGTCCAGCGAGAAGAACCTCTCTGTCCCTGCCGTCGTCGCAAAAATCCGCTCATCCGTTGTCACTATTTTGACGCGGGGAGTGCCGGCAAGTCCCTCGCAGACCCAGTCGGGCTCCGGTTCCGGAGTTATTATCGACGACGGCGGATACATTTTGACTAACAACCACCTGGTGACCGGCGTCAAGAGCATGGTGGTCGGACTGTCCACCGGCCGTCTGACGCCTGGCCGTGTCGTGGCGCGAGATTTCCTCCTCGACCTGGCCCTGGTCAAAATCAACGCACAAGATCTGGTGGCTGCGACGCTGCATGCCAAGCCGGATCTGGAAATCGGAGAATCTGTTGTGGCGATCGGCAATCCCCTCGCGCTAAAGGGAGGGTCGACCGTTACCGTCGGCGTGGTCAGCGCGCTGGACCGATCGGTCTTGACTCCCGATGGCGAAACCCTCTACGACTTGATTCAAACTGATGCGGCCATCAACCCGGGCAACAGCGGCGGCCCACTGGTCGATCTGTCAGGCCGAGTCGTGGGCATCAATGTGATCATCGCACCGTCAGCACAGGCGATTAGTTATGCCCTCTCAATGGAAGCCATATATCCCCATATCCAATCCATGATGGTTCGCGGATCCATCTACCGGCCGGACCTCGGATTCACGCCGGTCACGATCACCCCCAGCATCATCGCGAGCTTTGGCCTCGAAGGCGACCGCGGCGTGCTGGCGTTGGAGGTCGACTCCGCAAAGCCGGCGGGGCTCGGCGGACTCCAAAACGGCGATATTATCACGGCAGTCGACCAGCATCAGGTGTTCAACATGGGTGATTTCTGGCATGCGCTGCTTCGCTCGGGAGATCAACCCACAGTGCAACTGACCTTGCACGGGAAAAGCGGTCCGGCAACCCTTCAACTTCCGAAGCCGGCCGCACTCAAGGCGGCACAGTGACGCCCATTGAAGCGGCCATAGCGCAAACGCCTGGTCTTGGGTCGCCGGTGGTAACGACTCCTAATCAGCCAGGTGTGCTGATGACGTTTAGAAATCCGCTGAACTACTCAGCCGTCTGGTCGCTTCAGCAGGAATTCCATGCCGAACGGCTTTTGGGAAACCGGGAGGACACGCTGATGCTGTTGCAACATCTTCCTGTCTATACCGCGGGCCGCCGAACACGACCGGTCCATCTTCATCCAGAGGTTGCTTCTTCGGGCGATCTCGGTATTCCCGTCGTGAAAGTCAACCGTGGCGGATCAGTGACCTATCATGGACCTGGCCAGCTGGTCGCCTATCCGATCCTTGCGCTGTCACGCTATGCACGGGGAGCGAAAGCCTATGTGCACATGCTCGAAGAGGTACTCATTCGGACACTCCGAGGTTGGGATATCCATGGGTACCGGGTAGCACGGGCACCGGGCATTTGGAGTCGCGACCGACAGGGCGAGGCCAAAATTGCCTCCATCGGCGCACGGATCGACCGAGGAATCACCTTGCATGGCTTTGCGCTGAACGTCACCAATGACCTTGTTCCTTTCTCACGCATTGTGCCCTGCGGGCTTGAAGGGTGTCGAATGACGTCCATGGCGCAAATTAGACAAACGTCGGTCTCCGTGCATGTGGTGGCCGAAGAACTTGCCAAAACCTTTTCGACCGTGTTTCACGTTGAATGGACTCATGCATCCCTGGAAGCGTCATGAGGAGAGAGATCGAGGCCCAACAGGTCGTTAATACGAAGAAGGAACACTGACGCACGCATGTCTTCACTGCACGAACTCGATACACCGACGTTCCGACTCGCAGTGGCGCAATTCGATCAAGCTGCGGAATTGATGGGGCTGGATTCCAACCTCCGTGAACGATTGAAACTTCCTCAGCGATCCCTGGTCGTCAGCGTTCCCATCCGAATGGATGACGGACGCGTCGAAGTCTTTACCGGATATCGAGTTCAACATGATTCTTCTCGCGGTCCATCAAAGGGTGGGATCCGCTATCATTCGGAAGTCAACCTCGGCGAAGTCGCCGCGCTGGCCATGTGGATGACGTGGAAATGCGCCCTGGCCGACCTCCCTTACGGCGGAGCCAAGGGAGGGGTTGCCGTCGCTCCAAAAGCACTGTCTCGATCCGAACTTCAGCGGCTCACACGGCGATACGCTTCGGAAATTTTTCCGTTGGTCGGCCCGGATAAGGATGTGCCGGCTCCGGACGTCGGCACGGACTCACAGGTCATGGCCTGGATTATGGACACCTATAGCCAACAAGTCGGGTACGCCGTCCCCGGCGTCGTGACCGGAAAACCGCTATCGATTGGCGGAAGCCTCGGTCGAGAGGAGGCCACAGGGCGCGGGGTGGTATGTGTGACGGTTGAGGCCTTACGGCATCTCAAAATCGACCTCGGTGAGACCACCGTGGCGATTCAGGGATTCGGCAATGTCGGATCCCATACCGCCAGGATCATGCATGAATCAGGGGCCAAGGTGGTTGCGGTCAGTGATGTGAGCGGGGGGATTTACAATACTCGGGGCCTCGACATTCCTAAACTGCTGACGATGTACAAGTCCGGAGGTCAGACACTCGCTGAGACGAAGCTGGGCGATCCATTGACCAATGCGGAGCTCCTGCAACTCAAATGTACGGTGCTGATTCCTGCCGCATTGTCCGAACAGATCACGAAACACAATGCGTCGCAGCTCAATTGCCGTGTGCTGGCAGAGGGAGCGAACGGCCCCACGACGTTGGAGGCCGACTGCATTGTGCAGGACAAGGGAATTTTCGTGATCCCTGACATTCTGGCCAATTCGGGAGGCGTCATCGTCTCCTATTTTGAATGGGTGCAGGATGCACAGCGGTTTTTTTGGAAAGCGACCGACATACAGGACCGCCTCCGCGATCTCATGACATCTGCCTTTCAACGGACGCTGCAATTCGCCACGGCGAAGGGCACATCCATGCGCATGGCGGCGTTGATGACCGGAATAGACAAGGTGGCACAAGCCCATCTGAGCCGCGGCCTCTATCCATAACGCATGCTGATCTGTCACCACGCGTCGTGCATCGCACCGCGTGAACAGGAGGGTCGTCAGAGGAAGGAACTTGGTTCGGTGAGCCGAGAAACGGTCGGCAGATTATGGGAAGCGCATAAGCAGGACGGCTGGCCCCGCATCGCAACCCAGCTTGAGGGACCGTTGATGACACTCGACACGGTGATCAGCGGCTGCGTCGTCTATTTCCTGGACAGCGAGGAGGGGCTCGACGAGCAGCGGCGCACGATCGTCGGTGACTGTCTAGGTGACCTTGAAACAATAGAACATGAGCTGGAGGAGGATTGTCGTCCTTACTTTCAGCGGCTCCGTGAGCTGGGTGCCTTGCTCCTCAGTACACCTTCCAAGTCCTAGGCATTCACAATGGGCGCCCTCCCGTACGCACCACAAGGAGTGCGAAACGAACAAGCACCATGACGCTTGGAACCGTTCCTTGCAAGTTGGTTGGCCCTCCGATAAAATGATCAAAGCTATGATTTACCACCGTTTATCCACATCGGATATCCACACGCCGTTCAGACAGGATACTGAGTAAGGAGGGGTTGATGAAGGCGACGGTACGAGCGTACCTCCAGACTTGCCTGGTGCTCGGCATGATGGTCTTGGTCGGCGCGTCGGCGAACGCCGAACCCTATGAGCTGAGCAAGAACGACGTGATGGATCCTAAGGCGATTAAGAGTCCTGACATTTCTCTCTTTGGTGTCAAGATCGGTGACAGTGAGGCGAAGGCCATGGATGTCTTGGTGAACGAGAAAATCCCCGGCATCAAGGTTGAACAAGAAGCGTTATTCATCTTCTTGGTCGATCAGCGGAAACCAACCGGTCCCATGGCGGGCGTGCGCGTCCAGGACGGCAAAGTCGATCTGATCTTCATCAACAACCGTTTTGCCTATAAGACTCGTGGGCTATTTCGCAACGTGCTCAACAGCGAAAGTCCGGAGGATATCCGCAAACTCCTAGGTCACGAAGACTATGGTGACGAAAACGTCATGGGGGCGGTGTTGGCCTACGACAAGCAGGGATTCGTCATCAATTATCTGGGCAAAGACGTCAACATCGAGTTCTCACCCGTCCACTGATCCTCCCCATTCAGTCCAACAGGACGGCCGGCTCTCGACAAGCCGGTGCATTTCCCTTTCATCGCTCACACGCCAGATGATGAGGTTGAGGTGGAACGCTTTCGCGCTAGAAGGATGGGCCGGAGGCGCGCAACCCGTAACTGATTAAACTTGTGGCCGTATTCCATCGGCGGTTGGAATTCAGAATGACCACAAGGAGATCGCTGCCGTTCTGGGAGACCTTGGCGATGAGACACCGTCCCGCTTTTGAGGTAAAGCCGGTTTTGATGCCTTCAACGCCGGGGATTCGACCGAGCAAACGATTTGTCGTGTGCAGCATATACGCATGAGTGCCGTTCACCGGCATAATCATGGCTCGTTCTTCTTTCACCAGATTCCGAAAAATCGGCTGTTGGAGGGCGATCACGCTTAAGGTGGCAAGATCTTCTGCTGTCGAAAAATGATCGGGACCGTCAAATCCGCACCCGTTCGTGAAGTGCGTATTGTGCAAGCCCAACGCCGCCGCCTTGTCGTTCATCAAGCCCACGAACTGCGTCTCGTCACCGCCGACGTGTTCGATCGCCGCCAGACATGCATCATTGGCGGACACAATGAGCATAGCCTTGAGCAGGTCATCGAGCCTGAAGACCTGGCCCGCTTTGAGCCGCAAGTGGGTCTTATGCGCACGGGCGGCCGCTGGACTGACCGTGACCAAATCGTCGAGTCTTCCGTGCTCGAGGATCA
>JAICVE010000145.1 GCA_025935475.1 Nitrospira sp.
AAGGATCCTGTCGCCTGGAACTGGATTGCAACACCGGGACAACTGCATCAAGACATCTCGCGCCCCCTTTACTTTCACACCTTTATCATCGGATTTGCCGGCGACCGTCTTGCGCGCCGCCGGTCGTGTTTCCAGAGGCGCATTCGCGGAGGACGTGAGTTTTTCCAGCACGTTCGCCGCGGGTAGGTGCCCAAAGCCGACTGAGGCGATCAGTTCGTCGGTGCTGTCGTAGCCAGATTGTCTCGCTGCGGCGGCCAGTTCGGCCGACTTGATCATCTGTGCCGGTGCCATGCCGTGACGGCGAAATTCCGACTCCAGGAGGCGGCGGCCGATTTCTATGCTGCGCTTCTGTTCTTCGACCTTGATCCAATGCTTGATCTTGGTTTTGGCCCTCGACGTGCGGACGAATTTCAGCCAGTCTTTGTGCGGCGTTTGCGTGGGCGACGTGAGGATTTCGATCGTGTCGCCGCTTTCGACCTGATGCTTCAACGGAACGATCTTGCCATTCACCTTCGCTCCAACACAGTGGTCGCCGACCTCGGTATGGATGGCGTATGCAAAATCGACCGGCGTCGAGCCGCGCGGAAGTTCCTTCACGATACCTTTGGGGGTGAACACATAGACCACGTCGTGGAAGAGGTCCAGCTTCACCGAATCCATGAATTGGCGGTTGTCCGGCAGATCGCGATGCCACTCAACGAACTGATGCAGCCAGCCGAAGGTCTTGCTGTCACGGTCGGTCACGCGGCCCTGCTCTTTGTACTTCCAATGCGCGGCGATGCCACATTCCGCCACTCGATGCATCTCATCCGTGCGGATCTGAAATTCGACATGCTCGCCCTTGGGACCGACCACAGTCGTATGAATCGATTGATAGAGATTGGATTTCGGAATCGCGATGTAGTCCTTGAATCGGCCGGGCACTGGGCGCCACAACGAATGAATCACCCCGACCAGCGCGTAGCAGTTCATCTTCGTATCGGTCACGATGCGCAAGGCGGTCAGATCATACACCTCCTCGAACGAGATCGACTGCTTGTTCATCTTTTGGTAGATACCGTAGAGATGCTTGGGGCGACCGTATACCTGCCCCGGCAACCCGTGATCTTGTAGCGCCTTCGTGACCAACTCGATGACCTCCTGAATGTACTGCTGCCGGTCCTCGTCGCGTTTGGCCACGCGGGTGCGCATCATTTCATACACGTCAGGCTTGAGGTGCTTGAGACAGAGGTCTTCCAGTTCGTTCTTGATCCAGCCGATGCCCAGACGGTTGGCCAGCGGCGCGTAAATTTCCAGCGTTTCCTCCGCGATGGCTTGCCGTTTAGTCGGGCTCAAGTGTTCGAGCGTGCGCATGTTGTGTAGGCGATCCGCCAGCTTGATGAGCACGACGCGAATGTCGTCCGCCATCGAGAGCAGCATCTTGCGAAAATTTTCCGCCTGCTTTTCCTCATGGCTCTTGAACGTGATTTTGCCGATCTTCGTGACGCCATCGACGAGATGCACCACGTCCTTCCCGAACTCGCTCTCGAGTTCTTCGGGCGTGGCCATCGTGTCCTCAAGCGTGTCGTGGAGCAATGCGGCAACGATGGCGGTCACGTCCGTCTTCAAGGACGTCAGCACACCGGCGACCGCAATGGGATGCTGTAAATAGGGCTCGCCCGAACGGCGCCGTTGCCCTTCGTGCACTTTGGCTGAAAACTCATAGGCTTTCCGCACGATGGCAAGATCTGCCTCCGCGTTATAACTCTTCACACGGTCGAGCAGTTGGTCGATGTCCATGACCGTTTGATTCGGCATTATGCGGTTCCCTGATCGCTGATGCGGAGATCGCGAATACGCAGCTGAATACGGTCATAACCATTCCAGTGGTTCAACTCCGGCAGGAAGGCCAAGTCGACCGTCGTGCGCGCGGGGATCCCGCGATCGAGCAGCGACTTCATTCCGAAGCCGATGCTGTCAAAAGGCAGCGACCGTCCCTGTCGCACCGTCATCTTCAAGTGCTTCTCCCCCACCGTACGCGAATCCATGACTTCCAACCCTTTAACAGCAAAGGTCGGTTCCGGATTCCCGGCACCGAACGGATGGAAGGCGCCAATCTCCTTGATGAGTGTTGCAGTCACCTCGGACAATTGTACCTCCGCATCCACATGCAATGTCGGCACGGCGGGGGTTCCGCAGGTCCACTCCGCGACGGCGGCCGTAAACCGGTCCCGAAATGTGTCCAGACGCGATTCCTGGACCGTGACTCCGGCCGCGGCAGGATGTCCCCCGAAGGTGTCCAGGAGGTCCTGGCAGGCTGCAAGCCCTTGATACAAATCGAATCCTCCGATCGTCCGTGCCGAGCCTTTGCCGACACCTCGTTCATCAATCGCGATGACAACCGTCGGCCGATGGAATCGCTCAACAAGACGGGCGGCGGCGATCCCCACCACGCCCACATGCCAGCGCCGGGACGCGAGGATCAGCGCCGCCGGCAACTCCTGCTCGTTCACCGCTTCGACAGCCTCCGAGACGACGTCGGCTTCAATTTTCTGCCGCTCACGATTCAGCCTCTCCAACCGCTCTGCCAACCGTTGCGCTTCAGCTGGCGAGTCGGTTGTCAACAGTTGCACTCCGAGCAGCGCATGGTCCAGTCGGCCGGCGGCATTGAGTCTAGGAGCGAGTTTGAACGCAATCGTCTCAGGCGAACAATCCCGCACGACGCCGGCCACTTGCTTCAAGGCTCTGATCCCGCAGCGGGCTCCCCGGGAGATCTGCACGAGTCCCTGCTGCACAAACCCACGATTCTCATCCTGTAACGGCACCACATCGGCGATCGTCGCCAGGGCCACGAGATCCAGCAGCGATTCCAACGGCAGACCCGCCTCGCCGTAGCGCATTTGATACGCCTGCACAACTTTGTAGGCCAGTCCCGCGGAACAGAGCCCACGAAAAGGATACTGTGCACCCGCACGATGAGGGTTCATCACGGCGACGGCCGGAGGCATGGCCTCACTGGTCTGGTGATGGTCCGTCACAATAGTGTCCATCCCGAGTTGCTTGGCCAATCCGATTTCATGATGCGAAGTCGTCCCGCAATCGGAGGTGACCAGCAGCGAGACGCCCTCATCATGCAGCTGCTGTACCGCGGCGGCGTTCAAGCCATACCCTTCTCGTTTGCGATGCGGCACATAGGCGCGCACATTAGCTCCGAGTGATCCAAAAAACGACAGGTACAGAGCGGTAGCCGACATGCCATCCACGTCATAGTCGCCGTAAAAACACACCGGCTCCCGAGTGAGGACCGCCTGGTGCAAGCGCTCAACCGCGGGCTCCATGTCGGGAATCAAAAAAGGATCGTGCGGCATCTGCTGCGACATCCAGCTAGTCGCTTCGAGAGGCGTGGTCACGCCACGGGCCAGGAGTAGGGAGGCGCTCGCGGAGGAAATTGAGAGGGCCTGCGCTAAAGCCGCGCGATGAAAGGGATCAAACTCGCGGAAGACCCAGAGCTTGGACTTCATGACACCTCGACGAGCCTGAGCCTATAGGGCCGTAAGGTGCTGAGATTTCAATGGTTACGACCGCCGAGGCGGATACTATAAGCTCGTACCATCTTTGTCAAACGAGCCCGATAAGATCCTTGCGACTGGGAAGGTGCAGTGGGAGCGGGTGAGGCGCGGAAAATGCTGCGTCGAGGGAGAGTGCGTTACTCTCCCCCTTTTTGCACGTAATTCTTGACGAATTCTTCAGCGTTTTTTTCGAGTACGTCGTCGATTTCATCGACCAGCTTGTCGATGTCTTCTTTGAGTTTCTTGCCGGTCTCGACGACCTTCGGGTTGGCTTTGACTTCTTCTTTGCCCTGCGGTTCTCGTCTGACTTCTTGCTTGCGTTCCTGTTTTTCCATAGCATACCTCCCAAGATGGAATCGTGGATCCGCCCTGAACCTAAGATCACGATACTCTAGGAGGTCCCCACCGTCAAGCTTCGGAGACGAACCGGCGCCATTCCCTAGTGCTTTACCGAGTTGCTTCCCGACGTCCCTCTAATTATTAGACGATCAGCGAGACGATCAGGAGCGCCACAATGTTGATGACCTTAATCATCGGGTTCACCGCGGGACCTGCTGTATCTTTATAAGGATCGCCGACAGTGTCACCGGTGACAGCCGCCTTGTGCGTTTCACTACCCTTCTTGCCCTGTTCCTCGATAAATTTTTTGGCGTTGTCCCATGCACCCCCTCCGCTGGTCATCGAGATCGCCACGAAGAGACCCGTCACGATGCTGCCGACCAGCACGCCGCCCAGGGCCTGCGGACCGAGCACCACACCGACGAGCACCGGCGATACGACCGGAATCAATCCGGGGATCATCATTTTTTGGATCGCGGCCTGGGTGACGATATCGACGCACGTCGCGTAATCCGGTTTGCCGGTACCTTCCATGATGCCCTTGATCGTACGGAATTGCCGCCGCACTTCTTCCACGATCAACCCCCCCGCTTCACCGACCGCTTTCATACACAACGCCCCGAAGATGAAGGGCAACATGCCGCCGAGGAACAAGCCGACCAGCACGTTCGGATTGGACAAGTCAAAGGCGGCAAACGCCGGATTGTGCGCCGCGACTTCGCGTGAATATTCCGCAAAGAGGACGACGGCCGCAAGACCGGCCGATCCGATCGCATAGCCTTTGGTCACGGCCTTCGTGGTATTGCCGACCGCGTCGAGCGGATCGGTGATGTCCCTCACGGCTTTGCCGAGATGCGCCATCTCCGCAATGCCACCGGCATTGTCCGTGATTGGACCGAACGCATCGATCGCCACGACGATGCCGGCCATGGAGAGCATCGACACCGCTGCCACCGCCACGCCATAGAGACCGCCCGCCTCCGCGCCGCCGCAAATGGAGAAACTGCCCAGGATCGCCGCGGCAATCACAACTACGGGCGCCGCGGTCGCCTGCATGCCGACCGCGAGTCCAGCAATGATGTTCGTCGCGTGCCCCGTCTCACTCGCTTTCGCGATGTACTGCACCGGCGCATAACTCTTTGAGGTGTAGTAGTCGGTGATGAAGACCAACGCCAACGTCACGCCCAGCCCCATCAAAGCCGCAATGTAATAGTTCATCCCCGACACACCGCCGACGCCTTGCATGATCTCGGTCGTCACCGGATAGAACGCAGCTGCCGCAATGCCGCCCGCGACAAACAGTCCTTTATAGAGCGCCGGCATGATTCCCCCGCCCGGACTCACCTTCACAAACAGGATGCCGATGATCGTCGCGAATATCGTCACACCCCCGAGCGCAAGCGGATAGAGAATCGGGGCGCTCGCGCCTTTGAACATTGTGAAAGCCAACACCATCGCGGCGACGGTGGTGACCGCATAGGTCTCGAAAAGATCCGCCGCCATGCCGGCGCAATCGCCGACGTTATCGCCGACGTTGTCCGCGATCACCGCCGGGTTGCGCGGGTCGTCTTCCGGAATCCCCGCCTCGACCTTGCCGACGAGGTCGGCCCCCACATCCGCTGCCTTCGTATAGATTCCTCCGCCGACGCGGGCAAAGACCGAGATGAGGCTCCCACCGAAGCCGAGGCTCAGCAACGCGTGAATCGCTTTCTCCTGGCCCGAAATAGATTGGGCGATAGTATAGAACCCGGTAATCGCGAGGAGCCCCAGTCCGATCAGCAGCAATCCGGTGACCGCGCCGCCGCGAAACGCCACAGTCAAGGCGGCATTCATGCCCTCATGCGCCGCCTGTGCCGTGCGGACGTTGGCGCGTACCGCGATGATCATGCCAACGTATCCGGCGAGCGCCGACGCGCTGGCACCCACGAGAAAACCCACGGCGGTCAGAATGCCGAACTTATCGGAAAAGGCTCCGGCACCGGCCAGCAGGACGAACAACACTGCCGCCACGACCCCGACGGTCCTATACTGCCGGTTCATGTATGCGCCGGCTCCTTCCTGAATAGCCTTGGAAATCTCTTGCATCTTCGCGTTGCCGGCGTTCAATTTGAACACCCACATCGCAAGGTACAGACCGTAGGCGATGCCGGCCACGGCCGCAATCAACGCAAAGGTAATAATCGCTAAATCGCTCACGGGATGCCCTCCTCACAGGTTAAGCTACTGTCTGTTGTCACAGCCGTTCCCTTTTGAGTTCACCGCGTCAACAGAATTCATGATCAAAGGGGGAACCGAAGGTAGTGCAGAGTCAACTGAGGCAATTCTCTGAAAAATCGCGCCATTCTATACGCATGCTGAACAGGGATCAAGGCATAAGAAGCAAGGGCGCGCTCGATAACTCGGGCCAGAACTCTAGGGAGAAGGCCCAGCTTGTCAAACATTTCGAAATCGCTATAATAGCGCCGCAGATGACAGGCAAAACCCTGGTTCACACCTCCAGACGACCCTTGCTTTACCCCTCGTTTTTGATGGCTCTCGGACTCGTCTCTCTTCTTCTCCTCTCGGCACCCGCTGGCGCAGAACTGCTAGAGGTGGCCGACGTGATTGCCCATCCTCAGCATTATGATCGCAAAGAAGTTGTGGTGATGGGCCAGGTGAACGGGGTCCAGCCCGTGACCGACAAGCAAGGTCAACCAGCCTTTCAATTCTTCCTGAAGGACAATGCGGGGACGCTGAAAGTTATTAGCCGCACTCCCGTCCAAGAAGGCGATCAAGTGATCGTCGAGGGTACGTTTACCCGCCGCCGGCAGGGGGGACGCATTGCGGTGTACAACGAAGTGACCGCCGTTTTCATCCGTCCACTCAATCAGTTTGAAGCAGACCTCATAGGCTAGCCCTTCCCTTCTTCTAGGCGCTTTCCTAGTATTCAGTCCTCCCCTCCCATACGAGAGTGAA
>JAICVE010000225.1 GCA_025935475.1 Nitrospira sp.
ATGGTCGAAGTTCGGCAACATCTTCATGGGCATGTTTTTCTTCTTCGCCTACGTCAACATCATCTGGCTCGCCATTTACGGCTACTACATTCCTGCTAACGTCCGGGTCGGCCTGTCGGTGCCTCAGGTGGCGACGACGCTGTCCTGTCTGTTCTTCATGATGGGCTTGAACGCCTTCATGATGAAAGGTGCGAAGCAGATGGGGCCGATCGAATGGGGCAAGATCTCCGCTCGTTCGCAGTACGCCCTAATCATGCTCGCGACGGCCTTTACCTGGATGATGGGATTGATGGGCTATATTCGCTCCTCGGTCCGGTTGTTCTGGCACGTCAATGAGATCATGCGGGACAACTCGCCCTGGGCTTACACCCATACGGTCGGTTTTGCGGCGAACATGATTTCGTTCAACGTGCTGTTCTTCTGGATCAGCATTCTCTTCGTGTTCTGGCTCGGCAGTTTGACGGCGAAGAAAGTGCCGGTCGGGGAGAAAGCGGGTGTTCCTGGCGGCGCGCCGCAACCTGCTGGCAGCCACTAACCATCTCTATTGACCATAGGCACGCGGTGGGAGATGCATTGCGTCTCCCACCGGTGTAGCCGCAGGAGGTTAAAACCGTGGGTAATCTGATTAATGAGGCCCTCTCGATCGGCTGGGTGGTGCTGGCCCTGCTTGTCGGCTTGCTCATTTACTTCCAAGTGTCCATCAAAGACCCTGTCGCCAAAAAGCGAGCGACCTTCAAGACCTTAATCGGCATCATGGCGGCGTTCTTGATGTTCATTGCCATCGCCAACTACAAGAACAATTTTTACGGTGAAAATCGGTTGCTGCCGGTCTCGCTCGTGATGATTACCGTCACGACGTTCGTCATGGCTTTGTATTTTACGAATCTCGCAGCGCTGCTGAAAATCGGCGGCTTCATGTTCTTTGTCGCGGCGTTTCTCTCGGGCTACGGAAACTGGCTGCCTCAAGTCGAGGGCGGGTTTCCCCCGAAGGAAGAAAAACTGGACTTCAATTCGATGTCGCCACAGCAGTTGGCCGATGAAGGTGAAAAAATCATCTTCGGCGGCATTGGGCAAAATAAGGTGCAAGGCGCGATCGGTAAAGGCCAATGCCCTCTGTGCCATGCGTTCCATGCCGGTATGCTCGGTGAACGGGCTCCCAACTTACTCGGTCTTCCCGAGCGGGCAGGCAAGGAACGGCTCGAAGATCCGAAGTATTCGAAGGGGAACCCGGCGAAGCGCGAGTACGCCGATAAGGAATCCTGTCCCGGCTGTGGAACCGCTGAAACTGGTCAGGAATATATCGCCGAATCCCATTCGTGCCCCAGTTGCTATGTGGTGTCCGGGTACGGCGTGAAGGGCACCAACGACAAAGAAAGTCCGATGCCGAAGATCCACAAGCCACCAATATCGCTCTCGCTGCCGGAATTGGCGGCGGTCGATACGTGGTTCTACGTCCGTGAAGGGCGGGAAGCGCCGTCATTTGAAGAAATTGTAAAATCGTACGAGAAATTTATTCCCGAGGCCGACCGTCCGAAGCAGCAAGAGGACAAACCGGCAGGCGCTGCCAGCGCATTGCTGGCCGACGGCTCTGAGCCTGTGGACCAGATTTTCGCCAAGGCACAGTGCGTCGTGTGTCACACGATTCCTGGGATTCCAGGCGCCACTGGCACACAGGGGCCGAAGCTCGAAGAGGGGACGAACGCACCGACCCGCATCAAGGATCCCGGGTACAAGGGCACCGCACATAGCACTCCGGAGTACATCATGGAGTCGGTGGTGTCTCCCAGCACCTACGTCGTCAAGGGATTTCCCGACAACCTCATGCCGAAGGTGTTCGGGCAAAAGCTGAGCGCGGGCGCTCTAAAGAAAATCGTCGATTATTTGTCGCAGGTGAAGGCGGGAGCACCGCCCCCGAAGATTTCCTAAATCTTGGCCGTCTATCTGTAGACATAAGGGAGTATACCCATGAAAGCATTGATGTCAGTGGGCGCCTTGGTCGGCGTCATCGGACTCCTTCTGCTGGTTGGAATGATCTTCGATGTCGTCCCAGCCAATACCGTGCGCTTGGTCGAAGGCTACATGCCGATGCAGATGCTCACCGAGCTGACCTTCTTCGTGGCAGGCTTCGCCGGCCTGAGCTATATGCTTAGCTCGATGGGGATGCCCCTTCCGCGTTTTTGGCAAGGGGTCGGCTTCTGGGCATTTATTCTCCTGTACCTCAAGTATCGGGTGTATCCGCCGATTCCGTTCAGCGTGCGCGCCATGTACGGGACCGTGTCGCTCGTCGCCGTCTTCATGTGGGTGTCGTCCAATGAGGAAGACTGGAAGAAGTTCAAACAGCCGATTCTGAATGTGTTGGATGCGCAGAGCGGCGGCAACAAGATGTTGCGCTACGCGTATCTCTTTCTGCTGCCCATTCTCATCGGCGGATTCACCTACAACGCGATGAAGCCAAAGTCCGAGGAGCCGATCGAGTTGCGGACGGTGCATCCCGCCCCGCCGGCGAGCACGAAGGTACACGGCAAGACGTACGTGCTACAGACCTCACAAAATCCCTATCGCGTGAATCCGGAAGGTAAGTACGATCAGGAATTCACGAACGCGAATATCGTGGAGCAGGGCATGGGCCGGTTAATGAAACCCAATGCCAACCCCTGGGATGAAAAGAACACGGGGTATCTTAAGTACGTGCGTGAAGGCGGAGAGATTTTCTTCCAGAACTGCCATTTCTGCCACGGCGATAACTTGAACGGCCGTGGCTTGCACGCCTTTGCATTCAACCCAATTCCTGCCAATTTCACCGATCCCGGAACAATCGCCCAGTTGCAGGAGACATTCATCTTCTGGCGTGTGTCTAAGGGTGGAATCGGACTGCCGAACGAAGGCTTCCCCTGGGCTTCGGTCATGCCGCCCTGGGAGCAGCATCTGACGGTCGATGAAATCTGGAAGGTGATTCTGTTCGAGTACTGGCACACAGGCTACTATCCCCGTACCTGGGACTAATCGTCTACGCGATTCATAACCTGGACATACTTGAGATGAGGGTAAACATGATGAACAGTTCAAGTCGGAAGGCAGGAGTAGTTGCCGCGACCGCCTTCGGAATGATCCTGGCATCGGGAACGTTCGGCATTCCGTTGATCGGAGCCGAAGACATGCCCGAAGGGTTCAAGAAGGGGGAACTCGCCCCAGAGCCTGCTGCCGAGATGATCGAAGCGGGGAAACGCGTCTACTTTACGAAATGTGTGTGGTGTCACGGGGTTGATGGAGCAGGCGATGGGCCCGGTGCGGATCGCCTCTGGCCTCGTCCGCGTAACTTCAACCAGGGTACGTTCAAGATCCGTCATACGGCGAGCGGCGAGCTACCCTTGTTCGACGCCCGCAAGCCCGTTCCCGGGCAGAATGACCTGTTCGAGACCGTCACGCATGGGTTGCCGGGTTCAGCCATGCCGTCCTGGGAAGGCATCTTGACGGAAGAGCAGAGACTGCAAGTCCTTTCATTCGTGACCACTCAGTTGGTCAAGGATAGAAAGTTTACGGACAAGCAGTCCGAGTCGCAGACGATTCTCCAACTTGGAGATATTAAGCCGATCGCTGCGACGGAGGAAAGCCTGAAGAAGGGATCGGAGCTCATTGTCGAAAAGAAGTGCGTTGAGTGTCATGGTGCTGAAGGCCGCGGTGACGGTAATGCCTTCAACCTGAAAGACGACTGGGGTTTTGCGATTCAGCCGGCCGATTGGCACAAGTGCTGGAACTTCCGTGGCAGCCGCCAAGATCCCTATAACGTGCGGAACATTTTCCGGACCTTCTCGACCGGGGTGAACGGCACTCCGATGCCGTCATTTGCCGACAACACCACGGTTGAAGAGCGTTGGCATATTGCGAATTGGGTCAATTTTCTGTGCGAACGGGACACGGATGGAAAGCCTCTCCCGATCGACCCGTTGACCGATAAGCCGAAGATCAACTTCGTCGTGCCGTCCGATCCGGTCGAGGGCGAAATTCCGACGGATATGGAGAATGAGGCCTGGAAGAAGGCCGCCAAACGGTACGTGGCCATGGGTGGACAAATCACGCACAAGCCGCGCAACTTCGTGAACCGGATCGACGACATCTGGGTGCGTTCCTTGTACAACGATAAAGTGATCGTCTATCTGTTGGAGTGGGACGACCGTACCAAGAGCGTGGCCGAGGGCAAGCTGCCTTGGGCTCCGACGCAAGTGAACCTGGACATCAAGGAACAGGACCCAAAGACTGGCGAAGAAGGGTCTATCGCCTCGAACCAGAACAAGTACCGTGTCTACAACGATGCCATTGCCATTGAAACGCCGGTGAAATGGAAGGAGCTTCCGGCTCCGATCAAGCCCCGGTATCTCTTCGGGACCAACGAGCAGTTCCCGGTCGACATCGTCAAATGGGAAGCCGATGGCTCCGTCCGGGCGTTCAAAGGCACGGGGTGGGACAAAGATTTCGAAGAACGTGACACCTATGAGGAGAATCTGAAGATCCTCAAGGGCGAATGGATCAATGGCCGCTGGTATGTCATGATTCAACGCCCGCTCGGCAACAAGAAGGATCAGGATTACGACGAAGATACGTTCTTCGAAGTCGGCCAATATGTGCCGACCGTGTTCTTCGCATGGGACGGGCACAACGGCGATGCCGGACGGAAGATGGCCGTCTCGGCCTTCTACTACACGTTCCTGAATCCCCCGACCCCGAAAGAGACCTATATCTATCCAGTCGTGATTGCCTTCGGCGTCGTGTTGCTGGAAGGCTGGGTTCTCACGCGACGCGCGAATAAGAAGAAGGGGAAGACCCTCTAGTTCGCGAAGGTCTGCGAGGAGTCAAGACGAAGGGGGTGGGGAAACCCACCCCCTTTTGTTTTGTAAGGAGCCGGTGTGAACACTTCTCTGATTTCCGATGTGGCCGGAGTGCTCTTGGCCGGCGGGAAAAGTCGAAGAATGGGCCAGGATAAGCGTCTGCTCTCAGTCGGAGAGGAGACGCTCTATGCACGGAGTTTCTCCGTGCTGCGGGCGGTCTTTGAACAGGTGGTGGTCGTCGTTGCGCAGGATAGTCTTGTCGTGGCATCCGATGCGCCGGTCTTGCGGGACCTCATCCCTCACTGCGGCAGTCTTGGCGGACTCTATACCGGCCTGAAGCAGGCTGGGACACAGTGGGTGTTTGCCGTGGCCTGCGACATGCCGTTTCTCGATCCGGGCACGATCAGGCATTTCATCGGTCTCAAGAGCGAAGGCGATGTGATCATGGCCAAGCTGCAGAATGGATTTCATCCCATGCACG
>JAICVE010000238.1 GCA_025935475.1 Nitrospira sp.
CTGTGATGGTCCCCTCTTCGAGGTTTTTGAAGGTTTCCTCGTACAGGGCTGCCAAGGCCTCGCGATCCAACTGCGGCTCACTCGATTTCGAAACCATACTCATGGGGGACTGTCCTACTCTTCCGACGTCCGTCGGGTGCTGATGATGAACGAACACCGGGGCTCACTCAGCGTTGCGAGCACCGGCACTGGCGTGATGCGTCGGCGGGGCAACGCCGCCTAATGCGGCAATCCGCTCCATCACGAGTCGACTCACTTCCTGATAAAACGCTTTCGTCTGCGTATGTTCACCGGGAAAAGACAGCGGTGCTCCGAACGACACGGACACGGGATGAAACCGCGGCCGCGTGGCACCGGCCGGCAAGACGTCGAACGTGCCTTTGAGATAGGCCGGCACCACAGGACAACCCGTCTGCGCCACAATCATGCCAAGACCCGCCTTGCCGTTCCGCAACCGCCCGTCCAGGCTACGGCCTCCCTCAGGAAAAATCACGACGACCTTTCCGGCCTTGATCAGTGCAATCGCTCGATCGAAGGCCTTGCGATCCAGCCGGCCGAGCTTGAGCGGGATCCACCCCAACCACTGCAAGATGCCTTTGATACCTGGCACAAACAAGTCACTCCGGCCCAGGTACCATGCCCGCCTGAACATGCCACATCCCAGCAGCGGAATGTCGAAGTAACTTGCATGGTTGGCCGCCACCAGCAAGCCGCCCTGCTTCGGCACAGAACCGACGACGCGAAACCCGAAGCACAGCCGCGCCACCGTGCGTGCGAGCACCCAGAGAATCGCGTACAAGACCGAACTCACAACTTGGCCGTCACCACAGCCAACATCCTATTGACGACCTCATCGGCCGACAAACTCGACGTATCGATATGCTGTGCGTCCTCGGCCGGGATCAGCGGCGCCATCGCTCGGGAGCGGTCGCGATCATCCCGCCCCGCCAGCTCCGCGCTCGTCTGCTCGATGGCGCCCCGATGACCGGCCGCCACCAGTTCATGATGGCGCCGTTGTGCCCGGACGGTCGGATCGGCCTCGAGAAAGAATTTGACCGGTGCCGACGGAAAGACTTTCGTGCCGACATCACGACCCTCGGCCACGACGGAACCTTTGTTGCCGATCTGTCGCTGGACCGGCAGAAGCCAGGCTCTGACAGCCGGAATGGCCGAGACCACGGATGCCGCCGCTGAAACCGCCGGCGTCCGAAGGTCTTTGGTCACGTCCGTTCCATTCATGGAGACCGTCACATCGTTGCTCGTCACTTCCATCTGAAGCGACAACTTCGTCAGGAGCCCCGCCACCGCTTCGGCGTCCGTCGGTTCAATGCCGTGCCTCAAGACCCCCCATGCCACCGCCCGATACAGCGCCCCCGTGTCGAGATACAAGAAGCCCAGCCGCGAAGCCAAGAGCTTCGCCACCGTGCTTTTGCCCACACCGGCCGGGCCATCAATCGCCACGATCATACCTTCACATCCCCTTCTGCGGCTCCGGTCTCAGCGACTGCCCCGTTATTTGCAACAAGGAAGCGCGAAAATCCGGGAACGATGTCTCGATGCAATCCGTATCCTGCACGACCGATTCCCCGAGCGACGTCAGCGCCGCAATGGCGAGAGACATCGCCACACGATGATCGCCATGACTGCGCCCGCTTGCTGATTGCAGTCGTCCGTTTTCGCGAGAGCGCCCGAGTCCTTGAATGACCATTCCATCCGGTCTCTCGCTGATCCGGGCTCCTACGGCTCGCAGTTCGGCGGCCATCGTCGCAATCCGGTCACTTTCCTTCACGCGCAACTCGTCCGCTCCTGTGATGACGGTCTGCCCCTCAGCCACTGCGGCGGCCACGCAGAGGATGGGAAACTCATCGATGGTCTGAGGAATCAGATCCGCCCCGATGGTGACTCCGTGGAGCGGAGCGGACTTCACGCGAATGTCCGCCACCGGCTCACCGGCTTCCTCTCGCCGGTTGAGCAACTCAATATCACCGCCCATACGATCCAGGACGTCGAGTAGACCTGTCCTCGTTGGGTTCACGCCGACGCCCGCAATCGTGACGTCAGAACCCGGAATGATGGTCGCCCCCACAATGAAAAAGGCGGCGGCGGAGAGATCGCCCGGCACGGTCAGCTGAGGAGCAGCGGCCCACCCGACGGACGGTCGACCTTCGATGGTGACCGTGAGCGCGTCGCGCCTCAGCGGCAGTCCGAAAAACTCGAACAACCGCTCGGTATGATCCCGTGAGCGCCGGGGCTCGGAGAGACGAGTCGTGCCCTTGGCAAACAGCGCCGCGAGCAGAAGCGAAGATTTCACCTGAGCGCTGGCAACGGGCGAGGCATAGGTGATGCCGCGAAGCGTCGTCCCGGTCACCGCCAGTGGAGCAAGCTCGCCGCCCTTTCGCCCAGCGATGGTCGCGCCCATTTCGCGGAGCGGTTTGACGATCCGTCCCATCGGCCGACGCCGGATCGAGGCGTCACCGGTGAGGATGGTGAAAAAATCCTGTCCGGCCAGCAGCCCGGTCAACAGGCGGATGCCCGTGCCCGAGTTACCGCAATCAACGATGCCTCCGGGCTCCGTGAGTCCCCACAAGCCTTTCCCATGGACGTGGAGCTCATCGTGTGTTTCGTCGATTCTCACTCCGAGGGCCTGCAACGCGCGCATGGTATTGAGACAATCTTCGCCACGGCAATAGCGTTTGAGCGTCCCCTCGCCTTCGGCCAGCGCCGTAAGAATGAGCGCACGGTGGGTGATGGATTTGTCGCCGGGAACGCCAATTGTCCCACGGAGAGACTGCCCCGGTGTGATCGTTAATACCGCCAACTGCGCCTCATTCTCTTTCCCAGCGTATTCGTTAAGCTGGCCCCCCGCGCACATCATGTCCGGATGGGGAATTTCTCCCGTTCTTCCTTCGCCCGCTCCAGCATCTTCTCGATACCGGCGGCATCCCCGGTCTGTATCAACTGTCTCAATTCACCGAGTGATCGTTCATACGCGCGAATCCAGGCCACGACATTCTCCCGATTCCAGAGAAAAATATCGCGCCACATTTCCGGTGAGCTCGCGGCGATCCGCGTCGTGTCACGCAATCCTCCTCCCGAGTGGCCGGCGAGGTCCAGCCCATGCACTTCCCTCCGGATCTCGATAAGCGCGGTCATCAGGGCGAATGCCGCCGCGTGCGGCAAGTGACTGACGGCTCCCAAAATCTTGTCGTGGAGCTGAGGATCCATCGTGAGCACGACCGCCCCCGCCTCTTGCCACAGGGCCTGGATCTGTTCGAGCGCCTGCGGGTTGGTCTGCTGGGTCGGCGTCAAAATGCAGCGTCTCCCGGTGAAGAGGTCTTCGGATCCCGCTGCCGCACCCGTCTTTTCCTTTCCGGCGATAGGATGACCACCGACGAAATGCACGCCGGCCGGCATCTGGCGTTCCGACCGTTCGACCAACTCTCCTTTGACGCTGCCGACGTCGGTGACAATGGCGCCGGGCCGCAAACAGGATGCCCATTCCTTCAAATGCCGTTCATACGTATCAACCGGCGTCGCGAGGATAACGAGGTCGGCGTCTTTCACCGCCTCTTTCGAATCCACAACGTACCGATCGATTGCCCCGACGTTGACCGCTGTCTTCAGATTTTCAATGCGCCGTCCCACTCCAACCACGCTGGATGCCAATTGTTTTCGGCGCAGGATCATGCCAAGCGAACCACCGATCAACCCGACACCGATAATCACCGCCTGGTCGAAATGCAATTTCATCACACTTCTCTTCCAACCGCGTGGGCGATCTTGCGCATATCCTGCATCAGTTCCTTGAATTTGGTCGGCTTGATCGACTCCTCGCCGTCGCACAGAGCGCACTCAGGGTTCGAATGCACCTCGATGAGGATGCCGTCGGCGCCTGCCGCCACGGCCGCCTTGGACATCGGCGCAACCAGATTCCACTTTCCGGTGGCATGGCTGGGATCCACGATCACGGGCAGGTGCGACAACTCCTTCAACGTCGGGATAGCAGCAAGATCGAGGGTATTACGGTATTGTGTTTCGAAGGTCCGGATGCCACGTTCACAGAGCATCACGTTGCGGTTTCCACGGGACATGACGTATTCGGCCGACAAGAGAAATTCCTTGATCGTGGCCGAAAGACCGCGTTTCAACAACACCGGCTTGTCGTAGGCACCGACCTCCTTCAACAGTTCGAAATTCTGCATGTTGCGGGCACCGATTTGGATGATGTCGGCCTTCTCGAGAAAGAGCTCGATATCGCGAGTGTCGAGGATTTCGCTGACGACCGGCAGGCCCGTCTGTTTTCTGGCCTCGGCCAGATAATCCAACCCCTCGCGGCCCAAACCCTGGAACGAATAGGGCGACGTGCGCGGCTTATAGGCGCCGCCGCGTAGGATGCTGGCTCCGGCGGCCTTTACCTCATGCGCAATGCCGACGGTCAGCTCCAGCCGTTCCACCGCGCAGGGGCCGGCCATGATGGCCAGACGGTTAGCGCCGATCTTCACCCCCCCCACGTCGATGATGGTCCCTTCCTTCTTGAATTCCCGGCTGACCAACTTCCAGGGCGCCAAAATGGGCAGGACGCTCTCTACTCCGGGCAATGCCGTGAGCGGCTGGTTTTGAAGGATGCGGTCGTCTCCAATGACGCCGATGATCGTCCGTTCCTGTCCTGTCGAGAGCTGCGATTTCAATCCCAGTTCCCGAAGCCGATCCACGATGTGATCGACTTCCCGCTCGGATGCATCCGGCCTCAACACGATGATCATGATGTCCTCGCCTTGGTTCAGCCCGCCTGTAACACTTGCCCGAGTGCCGCCAGGAACGTCGTATTTTCTTCTGCCTGTCCGATCGTCACGCGGATCATACGCCCTTCGATATGACGAACGATGACGCCCAGCCGCAAGAGCGCTTCAAAGACGCCACGGCCGTCGCGCCCCACGTCAAAAAACACAAAATTGGTTTCGCTCGTGATCGGCGCCAA
>JAICVE010000040.1 GCA_025935475.1 Nitrospira sp.
CCGCAGCACCTTCGCCTGCAGGCGCACCTGCATCACTTCGAGCAACCGCTCGACCGGCTCGGGCGGCGGTCCAAACCGGTCTTGAATCTCGCCGTGGAGAAGGGCCAAGTCACCGACCTGTGTCGAAGAGGAGAGCCGCTTGTACAACGAGAGGCGCTGATGCGGATCGGCGACATAGTCCTCCGGAATAAACGCCGACACGTTCAGCCGCAGGGTGGGATCGGGCTCTTCCTCCACGACCTGCCCCTTGAGGCGCTGCACGGCCTGTTCGACCATTTGCATATACAGATCTAACCCGATCGCGGCGATATGTCCTGATTGCTGCTTCCCGAGCAAATTGCCGGCACCGCGGATTTCCAAATCGGCCGCCGCAATCCGGAAGCCGGAGCCCAGCTCGGTGAACTGCTGAATGGCCGTGAGGCGCTTTTGCGCGTCGTCGGTCAGCCGGCCTTCGTCCGGCACGAGGAAGTAGGCATACGCCTGGTCGCCGCTGCGTCCGACGCGTCCACGCAATTGATAGAGCTGCGCCAGGCCGAACGTATCGGCCCTGTTCACGATGATGGTGTTGGCGCTGGGTACGTCGATGCCCGATTGAATGATGGCCGAAGCGACCAGCACGTCCGCCTCGCGGTGGAAAAACTTGAGCATGACCGCTTCGAGGGGTTTGGCATTCATCTGCCCATGCGCCATGACGATCCGCGCTTCGGGTACGATTTGTTGGAGCCAAGCGCCAGTGCGTTCCATGGTTTCCACCCGGTTATGGACAAAGTACACCTGGCCGCCGCGACCGAGCTCGCGGAGAATGGCTTCCCGAATGAGCTTGTCGCTCGACCGAACGACTTGGGTGCGGATGGACAACCGGCCTGCCGGCGGCGTGTCGATGATCGACAGGTCTCGCACGCTGGCCATGGCCATTTGCAGCGTCCGCGGAATCGGCGTTGCGGTCAGAGTCAGGACGTCCACCTGGGTGCGCAGTTCCTTGAGGCGCTCCTTGTGCTTGACGCCGAACCACTGTTCTTCGTCGATGATGACCAGGCCGAGATTGCGGAACTGCACGTCTTTCTGCAGCAGGCGATGGGTGCCGATGACGACGTCGACGGAGCCCGCCGCGATGTCCTTCACAATCGCCTTGGCTTCCTTCGGCGATTGGAACCGGGACAACAGCGCCACCCGCGTTGGAAATGGTGCAAAGCGCTCGGCGAAATTGTCATAGTGCTGGTGCGCCAGCAGCGTGGTCGGAACCAGCACCGCCACCTGGCGGTTGTCCTCCACGGCTTTGAACGCCGCCCGCATGGCGACCTCGGTCTTGCCGTACCCCACGTCGCCGCAGACCAGCCGGTCCATCGGCTTGCTCGACGCCATGTCGTGGGTGATATCGTCGATGGCTTTCAGCTGATCGCCCGTTTCCTCATATTCAAAAGCGGCTTCGAACTCGTGATACAGCGTACTGTCGTATCCATAGGAGTGCCGCTTGGCGAGCTCGCGGTTGGCGTAGAGGTCAACCAATTCCTGCGCCATTTCTTCGATGTCCTTCTTCACCCGCGCCGTCGTCCTGGCCCAGCTCGTTCCACCCAGCCGGTCCAGCCGGGGCACGTGACTCTCGGCGCCGCTGTATCGTTGAATCTGGTTGAGTCGGTCCAGCGGCACGTAGAGCGTGTCGCCGCCGTAAAATTCCAAAATCAGGTAATCACTGTCGAAGTCCTGAACCGAAAGACGCTTGAGGCCGCGATACTTGGCGATGCCGTGCTGGACGTGCACGACGTAGTCGCCAATGTTGAGGTCTTCCAGTGACGATAGGAAGGTGGCCGCCTTGCTCTTGGTCTGTGGTTTGTGACGAGCACCTTTGGCGAAGAGCTCTTCCTCCGTCAGGACCGCCAGCCGCAACTCCGAAGAAAGAAATCCCGCTGAGAGGTCGCCGTGCCGTACAAAAAAGGGAGCCCGAGTCTGGATGGATGCGGACCAGCCGGAGGCCGACCATTCGATCGCCGGCGCATCGTGCTCGCGCAACAGGGCGAGCAGCCGATCCACTTGACCGCGGCTTCTCGCGACGAGCAGGACCCTACAGCCGTCTCGTAGACGTTCCAGGATCGAGAGGGTCTGACTGAACGGCGTGCCGCGCGTGCCTAACCCGGCACTGGCCGGCACCTGAGCCGGGAAGGCGTGCACGGGATGCCAGGACTCATCGGTTTCCGCCAACGGCTCGAGTGCCAGTTGCGTCCAGTCCGACGTGCGATCCGTGAGGCCTTGCCAGGTGAGAAACAGCCGTTCGGGAGACGGATAGGGAGCCGTTTCATCCTTGTCGCTGTGCCGCAAATAGCCGTCATCGATGCGTTCCCACACAGTACTGCAAGAGAGTTTCAAGGCGGCCGGTTGATGCCACGCGAGCAGCGGGTCGGCCGTAAAATACTCGAAGAGCGTCTGCATCTCGCCATAGAGGTCCGGCGCGCGCCATTCGGCGTCCGCCGGGATCGGCGCAAGGGCATCGGGGCCGGTGCCGGCCCTCAAATATTCTCGGGCCGGCAGCACGATCGCGCGGTCCATTTTCGCGGTGGACTTTTGGGTGGCCGGATCGAAGAGACGAAGTGATTCGACCGTCTCACCGAGGAATTCCACGCGCAGCGGCTCCGGATAGGCAGTCGAAAAAATATCGATGATCCCGCCGCGGATGCTGAATTCGCCGGGAATTTCGACGACGGACACACGCCGGTATCCCAACCGAAGGAGCCCAGCTGTTAAGGCTTCACGCTCCATCGCAGCGCCGACCTTGAATGTCAGTACGGTGCGCACGAACGTATCGACAGGCATGAGCCGCTGCATGAGCGCGTCGATCGAGGTCACGACCTTGGCTGCGGGAAGCGTTCGGATCTGATGGAGGGCATTCATGCGCCGGGCGATGAGGCCGACGTGGGGGGCGGTGGCTTCGTAGGGGAGCGTTTCCCAGCGCGGGAACAGGGCCAGAGACGTTTCGGGCAAACTTGAGAGCTCGTGATAAAACCGAAGGTCGTCGAAGAGCCGCGACGCGGCCTCATCGCTGTTAGCCACGATCAGCCAGGGTCGCGAGCCCAGCTGTCCGGATCGCGGATGCATCAGCTGAGTCAGGGCGAATCCCACCGTCGAACCGTGCAACCCCGTGAGACAGGGCCGGGCACCGTTCTGCTTGAGCGCCTCGGCAACAGGTGTGCAACAGGGAATCATTACCGATGGAGAACCAGGTGACACGGTTGTTAGGGGGCGTGAGACCGGATCCGTTGAATCAGGGCAGTCGTCGACATGCCGGGCACGAGGGGAATCGTCTTGACCGTCCCTCCTCGGCGCTCCACCACATCGCGTCCGATGATGCGATCGATCGGCCAATCGCCCCCTTTGACCAATACGTCTGGTTGCAGCGCCGTGATCAGATTGAGCAGGTCCGGCTCGGGAAAGATGACGACGTAGTCGACGCTGGCCAGCGCGGCAAGCACTTCCGCGCGGTGGGCTTCTCCCACGATGGGCCGATCGGGCGCCTTGTTCAAGCTCTTGGCGGACGCATCGCTGTTGACCCCGACGACGAGAACATCGCCGAGCGCCTTGGCCGCCTGAAGATACCGCGTGTGGCCGATGTGCATGAGGTCGAAACACCCGTTGGTGAAGACGATGCGCTGCTTGTCCCGGCGCGCCTGCTCGAGCAGGGGAATCAACTGCGCCGTGGTCACGACTTTCGACATACTCCCATCATACCGACTGCGTGGTCAGATGGAAAGACAACGCCGCTCGTGACGACGGATTGGAGAGCGTGGTGAGCTATTCATGGTCCTCATCGGCCACTCCGCCGAGGCCGATGACGGCGCCGTGTCTGGCGATGATCGCATCCATCGCCTGCACCGCCTTGCTCCGGCGCTGATCGTAGAGGCCCGGCGGCGCCGGCACGAGCGGAGAGAGCGCGAGGCCGGCCAGACGATACGCAGTGTGCGGCTTCATCACCTCATGCAACGCCTGTTGCACCGTCGGCCACATCTCGGGATCGTAATTGAGTGGGTGAGCAAACCGCCGCTGTCTGGTCGTCATGGCAAAGCGGGCATCCTTGAGCTTCACCGTGCACCCTCCAGCGGCCAGGTCTTCCTGGCGGAGGTCGCGCGCCAGGGCTCGCAAGAACCCGCGCAAGAGCTCTTCCAGAAACGCCCGGTCCGCAGTGTCGTGTTCGAACGTGGTCTCGTGGCTTGCGCTTTTCGATTCCCGGTCGGCGACGACCGGCTCATGGTCCTGTCCCTGCGCGAGCGCTCGAATCCATGGGAGACGGGCGCCGAAGAGTCGCACGAGTATCCGGTCCCATTGCGGATCCAAGAGGCCGCCGATCGTTCTGATGCCAAACGGCTCGAGCCTCGCCGCGGTTTTCGGCCCGATGCCCGGCAGCGCCCGCAGGGGCTGAGGAAAGAGGAAGGCCGCTTCCAGCTGGGGCTCAACGACGGCAAGGCCATCTGGCTTGGACGCATCAGCGGCGATCTTCGCGACCGTTTTGCCGGTGGCCACAGCGACTGTGCATGTGAGGCCGGTGGCATCCCTGATCGACTGCTTCACGAGCCGCGCCAGGACGGCAGGATCCGGGTAGCGCGTTTGTAAGTCTGTGGTATCGACGTAAAACTCGTCGATGCTGCTCCATTCGGTCGCGGGAAACAGCCGGCCGGTGACAGCTCGCATGTCATCGTGAAGGCGGCGGTAGAGCGGACGGTCCGGAGGAATCAACCTGAGCTGAGGGCACAGGCGCAACGCCTCGGCTGTCGGCATCGCCGAGCGAACGCCGAATTCCCGGACCGCATAGCTGGCCGCGGCGATGATGCCTCGCGGTGGCGGCCCGCCTACGGCGATCGGTTGGCCTGCGAGACTCGGGTCTTTGACGACAGCGGCGGACGCGAACATCGCGTCGATGTCACCAAACAGGACCTGACGCGACCATCGGGGCATGGGGCACCGGACTTGTCGGCAGAGGTGGAGTGAGCGAAGCCTAAAGCGTTGCGGAGGAAAAATCCAGTTCCAGCTGTCCGGGCAACTCGGAGGGGCGGCAAGGCCTGATCGCGCGTGTTGCTGATGGCGCCGGCCGTGCAAGATCGGCAGACGAGACTTCGTGAAGAGCTCCTCGGCAGCTCCCGCAATGATGGCGGGGCGGGTGGATCGTCCGCCGCTGGCGTCGATAAATGCGCCCGCATCGCCCACAACGCCACGCAAACCGAGAGAGTGCCTGCACTTCCTGCTTCAACGCGTGATAGACCGTAATGGCGAGGGCGCCGTCGCGGTTTATCTCCCGCATCTTGCGGAGGAAATCCGGTCCATGATTCGGACGCCGCTTGAGGATGTCGTATTGCCACTGGTGGATCATTTCATGCGCCACTGTGCTGACGAGTTCGTTTGTCCCAAACGGCGTACGCGCCAACAGGGGGGTCAGCAGCGGAACCGACAAGCGGATTTCTCGTTTCGGAGATTTGGGCGTCGCGTTGTCGCCCCACGACGAACGGGGTCCGGCCCCGCTCACGAACATCCCCACGGACGAGGTCAGCCGTGTGCTCCAGACCAGCGCGATCGGAGGAAGCGTACCGTCGAAGTACCGTCTATTGAGATCGTTCCACATGTCGATAAGTTGCAATGCGCTTAAGGGTGGGTGACGGAGCGCGGTCATGCGCGGCGGGGACCCAACTCTTCTGCGACGGCGGCCACAAGCAAGGGGAGCATGATTTCATGATGGCCGATGAGCGAATACCCCTTGCCTCCTTTCTGCGTCGGTCGGCGGACGACATTGGTGAGCGGGCGATAATGAGCAAGGAAATCCATGTTGACGGTGGTGATACGGGATAACGGATGACCCAGATTGCGTCCGAGGGACACCGTCTTGAGAAACACTTCGGGCAAGACGACCGCGGACCCGATGTTCAGGTACACGCCGCCTTCCATCCGAGCGACGACCGCCGCCAGGCGCCGAAAATCCAACAGCGAGGTCGCGCCGATCGCCGCCCCATCGGCCGACGGATGCATGTGGATGATGTCCGTGCCGACGGCGACATGGACCGTGATGGGAATGCCGAGTTTGGCGCCGGTGGCCAGAATGCTCGTGTCACAGTTAGGAAATCGTTTCTTCGAGTGGTGGATGTAGCGGCCCACGGCTTCGCCCAACCCTTGCCTGTTTCGATGGCCTTCCGCAATCGCTTCATTGAGAATGCGGCCGGTTTCCTCCGCCATGCCGAATCGTCCCTCGTCAATCTCGTCGTCGACTTCCTCTGAGGTATGGCCCATGAAGGCCAGTTCGAAGTCGTGGATGATGCCTGCGCCGTTCATGGCGACCGCGGTGATGAGGCCCTCCTCCATCCAACCGACGAGAATCGGCGCGAGCCCCACCTTGATCACATGGGCTCCGATGCCGACAATTACCGGCCGGCCCTTGCGATGGGCCTGCGCGATCGCGTTGGCCACGGCACGCAGCGTTTTGACGGCGAGAATGTCGGGAAGGGCACGATAGAACAGACTGAAGCTGCCTCCGCGACGCCAGGGTCTGGCAAAATCCGATACCCGCACCTTGCTGTGCCGCTTCTTGAGTGGATACGTCTTTAAGTCGGAAACATTGATCGGAGGAATCAAACGAGGCGTGCGATTGGAGTGGGCGGTCCGGTCAGGAAGCTTTGCCAAGGAGCTCTTCCTCTGTCAATTCGCAGAGCACGTGCCCAAGCGTAATATGGCTCTCCTGAATCCGCGCCGTGACGTTCGAGGGCACGACAAAGGCGAAGTCGACCAATGCGGCCAATTTGCCGCCGGTACCGCCCGTCCAGGCGACTGTCGTGAGCCCGCAGGCCTTGGCTGCTTCCACGCCTTTCAGGACGTTTGGAGAATTCCCGCTGGTGCTGATCGCAATGGCAAGGTCACCTTTTTGGCCATGGGCGCGCACCTGTCGGGCGAAGAGCTCGTCGAAGCCGTAGTCGTTGGCGATGCACGTGATCGCCGCGATATCGGTTGCCAGAGCGATCGCAGGCAGGGGAGCGCGTTCCCGCTTATAGCGGCCGACGAATTCCGCGGCGACATGCGCGGCGTCCGTGGCGCTGCCTCCGTTGCCGAACAGCAGGACTTTATGACCTTCGCGGAACGTCCTGACAATGAGCTTGGCCACTTCGACAATTTGGTCGGCATGCTCGCGGACGAACTGCTGCTTGACCGTCGCGCTGTCATTGAACGCTTGAAGGACAAAGTCGCGCATGGAAGGTAATTCTAGGCGAGGGCCCCCATGCTGTCAAACGCCGCCAGCCATCAGCATGTCAAGATTTGCCTTGAGCCGACGGAGTCGTCTGTCTGATGGCGTTCATGGCCACGGCGATCATCGATCCGACGTCAGAGACACTGGCCGGCAGAATGAGCGTGTTGTTGGTCTTGGCCAGCTCACCGAATTTGGTGATGTACTGTTCGGCGACCCGCAGTTGAACCGCCTCCTGGCCTCCGGGGACTTGAATGGTCTCGGCGACCTTGCGCAATCCTTCGGCTGTTGCCTGGGCGATGGCAAGGATCGCGGCAGCCGCACCGTCCGCCTCATTGATCTGTTGCTGTTTTTTTGCCTCTGAGGCTTTGATGACCTGCTGCTTTTCACCCTCGGCTTGATTGATCGCGGCGTCGCGTTCGCCTTCTGAGGTCAAGATCAACGCTCGTTTTTCACGTTCCGCTCGCATCTGTTTCTCCATCGCGTCGAGGACGCCCTTCGGCGGGGTAATGTTCTTGATTTCGTAGCGCAGAACTTTCACGCCCCAGGATTCAGAGGCTTTGTCCAATTCGTTCACGACTTGGATGTTGATGTTGGTACGTTCTTCGAACGTGCGGTCCAGTTCGATTTTCCCAATCTCGCTGCGCAACGTCGTCTGCGCGAGCTGCGAGAGTGCGAAATGAAAGTCGCTAATCCCATAGGAGGCACGCTCCGGATTGAGTACCTTGAGATACAAAATGCCGTCGACGGCCACCTGAACGTTGTCACGGGTGATGCAGACTTGCTCCGGGATGTCGATGGCGGTTTCCTTCAGTGAATGTCGATACCGGATGGTATCGACGAACGGGAGGAGGATATGAAAACCCGCATTCAACGTATCTGAATACTTGCCGAGACGTTCCACCACGTACGCGCTCTGTTGCGGCACGACGACGGCGGTTTTGGCGATGATATAGAGGACCAGGAGCGCGAGAAAGAGGACGACCAAGGTACCAGCCGACATGCTTACCTCCTCCATCGTCATTGACCTGTAGCCCGTGACACGCGTGCGAGGGGTCGCCGTGACAGCCTACGATGCGGCCCATCGCCCACCGTCGAGCGCGCGACTATTCGGTGGTAATCCAGAGCGTCAGCCCGTCGACTTTGGTCACTTTCCCTCGCTGTCCCTTGCGAAAGTCGGTTGGACCCACATTTTTCGCTGTCCAGGTGCTCCCACGCAGTTCCGCTCTTCCGGTCGCGCCGGCCGGCAGGGCTTCCAGAGGAATCACCACCTCGCCGACCATCGAGTCCACCTGCGCATGTGCATCTCGGCCGTCATTCATTCGTGCCAGCAACGGACCGCGGAAGACGAGCAGCGAGCCGACGGCGATCACAGAAAAGAGCAGCCACTGCAACCAATCCACGCTGACGACCTCGAGCCCCGCCAAGGTACCTACGAGCAGCGCAGATAAGCCAAAAAATAGAATGTAGAATCCGCCGGGCGTCGTCATTTCAGCACCCAGCAGTGCCAGACCCAGAACCATCCAATACCACCAGACCATGTTGGAAACCTCTGAAAATCAGGCGCGGTGCGGTAGGGGCGACGAAATGTTACGGAAGTCTAAGCGCCTTGACCATGACCGTCAAGAGAAGGAGGCGTTCCGAATGGTCAATGCCCCCGGGCTTTTGCGCCAGCCTCATGGTATAGTCCGCGCGAAATGGCCCAAGATCAGCCCGTCGCAGCCTTGGTCGTCGCGCTCACTGGAAAGATGGCGCCAGCCGTGTATGCGATCAATCGGCTCCGTCCGGAATCCCTGTGTTTCGTCCTGCCAGAGTCGGCGAAGGCGCTCGTGGAAACAGACGTCCAACCCCACATCAGCCAAATGCCGCGCCGATGGGATTGGGTGCTGCTCTCGGATCCTGAACACTTTCCTGGCTGTTACCAGACAATCGCGCGGTCACTTCCTGCCATGCTTCGCACGTGGGAAGTCGATCCAGGAGCATTGGTCGTGGATGTGACCGGCGCGACTGCAGCCATGGCCGGCGCCCTCGTCCTTGCCGCGACGCCGTTCACGTCCCGCATCGTATCCCTGATCGAGCCCAAGGAGGGACGTGAAGGCGATGCGGTGACACTCGAAGGGGGAGAACGTCTTTGGGTATCGATCAATCCCTGGGATGAAGGCGCCGAAACCGTGAGGCGGCAAGGCTGCGAGCTCTTCAACCGCGGCGCATTTGTGGCCGCGGCAACCGTCTTCCGTCAAATTGAAAGTCGCGTGAGCGGCGGGCAGAAGCCGCTCTATCGCGCCTTGGCGGATCTTGCCGAGGGATATGACCTGTGGGAGCGCTTTCACTATCGTCAGGCGTGGGAAAAGCTGAAAGGCGCCGTCAAGGCGATTGAAATGGCGTCATTGTTCGGAGGGCCCCCGGGACTGAAGGCAGGCATTCCGGCAATTAAATCCAATGCCGGTTTCTTGGAAAAACTCGTTCTGGATCCAGCCGACGTCAAGGAACTGCTCCCCTTTGAGTTGCTGGCGCATGCAGGCCGACGGCTTCGCGTCGCGCATGATACGGAAGCGGCCATGGGGGCGTTGGTGCGGGCACTGGAAGGCTTCGCCCAATACCGTCTCTTCAAGCAATACCACATCAAGACATGGGACGTTCAGCCGGATCAACTGCCGCACGTGCTTCAAGAGACCTGTCGCACCTGCTACCTCGAAGACATCGATGGCAAATATGTGCTGCCCGTGCAGGCGCAATTCCGTGTGTTGGCCGCACTGGATGATCCGCTGGGCCGCACGTATTTCAAGGAGTGGCCGTCGATGAAGCCGTTACTCAATGCGGCCAACCATGCCGTGCTCGGTCATGGGTTTGACACGGTCAAGAGCGAGCGGGTGCAGCAATTATATGAGGTGGTCGTCAAACTGACGGGTGTTCAAGACGGCTCGTTGCCAAAATTTCCAGTTCTCACCTTGTAGTGCCGGGTCCTCGCAAGCGCTCCCATGCTCTCGCGCCACGCATCGTCACTGAGCTTATGAGCAGGACAAGGTCTCTCATCATCACGGGATGCGGGTATGTCCTGATTGCAGGCATCCTCTATCTCTCGGTATTTCCCGGTATCTATTTCGTCAGTTCTCTGTTGCTCACTAAGGGCATTGTGCTGCGGCCAAAATTACTGCGAGATTTCCAAATGGATTTCTACAACGATCGTGGGTATAGAAAAATCTGGCAAGTGCAGAAAGACTGCATTAGGGCAGACGATCGATTAATTTACATCCCACGCCTGGGGAGGTGTCACTTTACGAACGCCGAATTTGACACAACTTTGCACTTTGACCACGAGGGCCGTGTCAGAAATAGCATGCCCAAACAGCATTCTGAGATCGGCATCGCGGTCTTGGGGGATTCCTATGCCATGGGATGGGGCGTCAATGATCGCGAAACATTCGCCAATGTGCTTCAGGAGGAATTGAAAAGACCTGTGTATAACCTCGCGGTCTCAAGCTATGGAACCGTGAGAGAGCTGCTTCGTTTGCAACAATCAGGGTTGATCGACAAAGTCGATACGATTTTCGTTCAATATGCCGCAAATGATCTCATGGAGAATGCGGCCCTAGATCAAGAGGACAAATTCCTTCAAGCCAAGGCGCTGTTCCAGGAAACGCTCAATAGAGAGCGAAGCTCGAGTGATCACAGCATGCTTGAATCGGTCCATCGCGCCGTCTCCTTTGCCATTGAAAAGCCCATTCGGAATCTCAGAGATCTCCTCATTCCAGCGGCGAAGCGAAATCAGTTTGCGCCCCACTACCAATACCTGATGCCGGTCTTGAAACGATTCGCTCCGCTCATAGAGAGGAAAAGAGTCGTCGTCTTCTCCGTGGACGAACCAGGCTTTGAGGACTTCCCATCTGGCAAGGACAAGACCATGAGCAACATAGAATTTGTCGATCTGAAACTTGACGCCGAAGACTACTACCTCATCGATAGTCACTTGAACGCGGCAGGTCATGCCAACCTAGGACACCTCCTGGCAGCCTATTTGTCAGACCCAGTTCTTGCGGAACCTGGTTCGCCATAGCGCTCGCTCATGTTGATTGGGGGATCGAAAGTGGACATCAGAATTTATTATGAGGATACGGATTGTGGCGGCGTCGTGTATTACGCCAACTACCTCAAGTACTTTGAGCGGGCAAGAACACAGTATCTTGAAGATCGGGGGCTCTCGGTGGCGGAATTGATGAAGGCAGGCAGAGTGTTCGTGGTTGTGCACGCCGAGGTGGATTATCGAACTCCGGCGCGCTACGGCGACACCTTGGAAATTGAGACCATCGTCGCGGAGATGAACGCGGCGGCCATTACCTTTTCCCATGTCGTGGTCGACCGGGAGAGTCGCCGCGTCGTCGCGGAAGGAGCGGCACGGCTTGCGGTGACAGACGGCAACGGCAAGGTCAAGCGCCTCGACAAACACACGATCGCCGCGCTACAGTCCGGCACAAAGGGAAGGCCGTAGGTCATGGACAAACTCGGAACCTGGTTGGCCATCATCGGCGTCGTCATCGGATTTGCCGTGCTGGCCTGGCTGCTCTTTGCGGAAAGTCCTCGCGACAGGAACAAAAAGTAATCCAGTTCATTTCCCACCGGTGTATCGCTCCACTCCTTCTTGATGGTTCTCCAGCTTATGATGGGGCAATTGGCTCTTGAAGCTCCGCTTCAGGGACTTGCTCATGCCCGCTATCTTTTTGTGACGGTGCAGGTCCGGATCACGGTGGCGGCGATGACGTTCAAGGTCGCTTCCGCGCCGTCCTTCACACGGCCGACAGAGGTCGCACGACCCAACTTCAGTCGGATCGTCCAAGGAAGGCGAGAGCGGGGTCACCGGAAGAGAAGAAGGCGGAATGCTGCATGGCTGTGCGTAGGCGATACCCGAAGCGAGCGGAATCGTTGCAAGCAGCATGAGGATGACAAGACGCACGACAGACCTCCCGTGCTCGCCGCTCACGCAGGGTTCGTGCCAACTCTGATTGCTCGCAAGTTGACATTCGAGAAAACCGCATGCTGGAATAGCCATTCTTTGATCCACGGAGGGTGTCACCATGGAAATGTTTGGCCGGGTCGGCTTAGTCGAGATCCCGATCCTGATCGCACCTGATCAGAAGGTCTGGATGGACAAGATGATCAAGGAAGGAAAGATTGCGATCCCTCCAGGCGGAACACTGGAAAAAGGCTCGCTGTATTCAATGTTTATCCGCATGCTCTTGCACAACGCGATGGAGGAGCAAAAAAGACAGGAGGCC
>JAICVE010000245.1 GCA_025935475.1 Nitrospira sp.
ACGGGCACGACGTAGATCTGCGCTACGACAACCGCGTCATTGTCCGCGAGGGGGGGTGAGGCTGTGGCGAAACGAGAGCAAATTCTCGTCGGGTTGGACATCGGCACCACCAAGATCTGCGCCATCGTATCGGAAGTCACCGAAGAGGGCACGCTCAACATCATCGGTGTCGGGTCGAGCCCCTCTCGGGGCCTTCGCAAAGGAGTGGTGGTCGACATCGAGAGCACCGTCGAATCGATCAAGAAGGCGGTCGAGGAAGCGGAATTGATGGCAGCGGTGCAAATCAATTCCGTCTACACGGGGATCGCCGGCAGCCATATTTCAGCCGAAAACTGCAAAGGGGTCGTAGCGCTCAAAAAATCCGAAGTCACCCGGGACGACATTCATCGAGCCATTGAAAGCGCTCGAACACTCGCCGTCATCCCTCATGAACGCCGCATCCTCCACGTCCTTCCGCGCGAGTTCATGGTTGACGGACAAGAGGGAGTCAGGGAGCCATTGGGACTGTCGGGGAATCGCCTGGAAGTGAACGTTCACGTGATTACCGGCGCCGTCACATCGGCACAGAACATCATTAAGAGCGTGAACCGTGCCGGTCTCGATGTGGTCGACATTATCTTGCAGCCCTTGGCGTCCAGCGAGGCGGTCCTCAGCCAGGAAGAGCGCGATCTGGGTGTCGCGATGGTGGATCTGGGAGGAGGCACGACGGACTTGGCCATCTATCTGGACGGAAGCATCCGTCATTCGGCGGTGCTGCCGATCGGCGGCCAGAATTTAACCAAAGATCTCGCCATCGGGCTGCTCACCTCCCAAACGGAAGCTGAAAAAATCAAAGTCCAGCACGGCGTCACGAGGACAGACCTGGTGCAGGGCCACGAGACTGTCGAAGTGCCCTCCGTTGGCGATCGTCCGGCACGAACGTTTTCTCGACGCGACATTGCCGAGATTCTCGAGCCGCGCGTGGAAGAAATGTTCGAACTGGTCCGGCGCGAGATCACGCGCGCGGGGTATGAAGGCATGTTAGGGGCCGGAGTGGTCGTCACCGGAGGTACATCATTGTTGGAAGGCATGCCGGACGCGGCTGAGCACGTGCTCAACCTTCCCGCCCGCCGGGGGGCGCCCAGCGGCATTGGCGGACTCCGAGACATCGTGAGCAATCCCATGCATGCCACGGGAGTGGGATTGCTGTTGTATGCACGGCGTCACACAGAGGAGATCGCCGCGGTCGGACTCAGAAGCGGGAGACCGATCGGCCGAATGTTGGATCGAATGAAGTCGTGGATGTTCGAGTTCTTCTAACTTAACCGGCGCGCGGCCCGGCCTCGCGCCAAGGGAGGTGCCCTGATGTTCTCATTCCAAGAAGATTGTCTGTCGCCCGTCCGCATCAAAGTGATTGGTGTGGGCGGCGCGGGATGCAATGCTGTGAATACGATGATCACGTCGGGCCTGGCCCGCGTCGAGCTCATCGCGGCGAACACGGACCTTCAAGCACTGGATCGCTCGCGGGCGGCGTACAAGGTCCAACTCGGGCCGGAACGGACGAAGGGATTGGGAGCAGGAGCCAGACCGGAAATCGGAAAGGAGTCTGCGCTGGAAAGCAAGGATCAAATCCGTGAATGCCTCGAAGGAGCGGATATGGTCTTCGTCACGGCAGGAATGGGAGGCGGGACGGGAACCGGCGCAGCGCCGATCGTCGCCAGCATTGCCAGGGAATTGGGCATCCTCACGGTTGGAGTGGTCACGAAGCCGTTTTCGTATGAGGGCCATCGCCGAATGACCCATGCCGACGAAGGGATCCGGGATCTCAGACGTCACGTCGATACGCTCTTGGTGATTCCCAATCAACGCTTGCTCGGGATCGTGGACAAGGCCACGCCGTTGCTCGAGGCCTTCAAGGTCGCCGATGACGTCTTGCGCCAAGCGATTCAAGGCATCGCAGATGTAATCACGACCACGGGACATGTCAACGTGGACTTTGCGGATGTGCGCACCGTGATGTCGCACACTGGGCGTGCCGTCATGGGCATGGGAGTGTCGCGCGGAACCAATCGCGCAATCGAGGCGGCGCAGAAGGCAATTTGCAGCCCCTTGCTCGAAGAGGGCAGCGTGGAAGGTGCGCGCGGCGTCCTGCTCAACATCACAGGCGGTCCGAACATGTCCCTGCACGAGATCGAAGAAGCGGCTTCCATCATCCAGCAGGCGGCGGATCCAGAAGCCAACATCATCGTCGGGCAAGTCATCAATCCCGACATGGGTGACGATCTGGTCGTCACTGTCATCGCCACCGGGTTCGAGCGGGACGATCAACCGACGCCCGTGGGCGTGGCCGCAGCACGCCCGGCCCGCATGGCTCAGTCCGGGCTGGCTCTCGGAGCGGCGGTCGCAGACCGGCCGCACAAAGACCTCGATCGGCCGACGTACTTGCGGCGGATGGGTGAACAGCGGGACGCGATCGAACGTCTCGCGGTCTCTACTGATGACGAATGGGACGTGCCGACGTTCTTGAGAAAGCAAACCGACTGATTCGTTCGGCCAGGGGGATGGCAGTGTCAGCACCGGTCATTACCGTGCCTGCATTTGGCTCGGCGCACGACGGCGTCAGGCATTTCTTCGGCACAAGACATCGTACCCCCGTCGCCTATGAAACCGGTGTGCCCCTGCTCGACTCGGTTGCGCGTGATCGTACCTGGACCTTGTCGGTGAAGCAGGTGCATGGGACCGATGCGCTGATCGTTGATCGACCGATCACGAGAGCCGATCGTTTCGAGGGCGGATGGGATGCGTTGATCACGGATCAGCCCGGAGTGACGGTAGCCGTGCGAACGGCCGATTGTGTCCCCGTGCTCCTCTATGACCGCCGCCGGAAGGCTGTCGCGTCCGTCCATGCGGGCTGGCGCGGGGCATTAGCCGGCATCGTGCCCAAGACCATCGAGTTGATGGTTGCGAGGTTCGCCGTCCAGCCGAGCGATCTGCGAGTCAGCATTGGTCCGTCGGCCGGCCCTTGTTGTTACGAGGTCGATCATGCGGTGCTTGACCCGTTACGCCATAGCCGTCCGGACTGGCCTGCGCTGGTGCGCGACGACCGCGGCAGCAAGGCGCGATTGGATTTGAAGGCGCTTGTGCGGCGACAGACGTCAGAGATCGGCATCCCTCAGGAACAGATTACCGTCGTCAATGTGTGCACGATTTGTCACCCCGCACTCTTCTATTCCTATCGACGCGAAGGACGTGTCAAGGGAACGATGCTCAATGGGATCTCGTTGGTGTCTCGCAGCTAGCCGTACCTTCCGGGATTTCGGTAGAATACGCGATCCGCAATGCGCGGTCGTTCAAGCGAAGATGGATGTCCAAGCCGGGGATTCAATCAAGGATCGTCTGGAACGCGTACTCGATCGAATCCGAAGCGTGATGGTGGAGGCCGGCCGGGACGAGGGTGCTGTGCGGTTGGTGGCGGCAAGCAAGGCGGTGTCGATCGACCGCATCCGCGAAGCCATCAATGCAGGACTGGAGATCGCCGGAGAAAACCGCCTCCAAGAGGCCCTTCCCAAGATCGAGGCGCTGAAGGGAGAGCGCATTACCTGGCACTTCATAGGCCAACTTCAACGGCGGAAAGTCCGTGCCGTGGTGGGCGCTTTCGAACTGATTCATTCCGTCGACAGTGTGGAATTGGCGACTGAGATTGACCGCCGGGCTGCAGCCGCCGGGCTGCGGCAGAAAATTTTGCTCGAGATCAACCTCGGGGTAGAACAGAACAAAGCAGGGTTTCTGGCCGACGAGGCGGAACAGGCACTTCCCCAGTTGGCGGCGCTGAATCATGTGGCGATCGAAGGACTCATGGCCGTTCCTCCGTCTGTCCGTGAGGCAGAGCACTCGCGACCATATTTTCGCCGCCTCCGCGAACTGGCGGAGCACTTGGCAGGCCAGGGGCTTCCCGGCATCTCGCTGAAAGAGCTTTCCATGGGGATGTCGAACGATTACGTGGTGGCCATCCAGGAGGGGGCCACATTGATTCGCCTGGGCACGGCGATATTCGGAGGGCGGCGTGGGTAATCCGTTAACCAACAAGGTCGCGTTCGTCGGGGGTGGGCAGATGGCGGAAGCGATCATCGGTGGGGTGCTCGCAGGACAGGTTTGCAGCCCGGAATTGCTCTGGGTCACCGATCCGGTGCCCGCCCGTTGCGATCGATTGAAAACCCAGTTTGCAGTTCGTGTTGGATCGGATAATCGTCAGGCGGTCGCGTGGGCCGACGTCGTGGTCCTTGCGGTGAAGCCACAGGCTATGGCGCAGGTGCTCGGAGAAATCGGTGGGGATCTGCATCGCGTGCTTGTCATCTCGATTGCGGCGGGGACGACCATTCAGTCGATCACGAACCAGGCAGGGGAAGCGCGGCGCATCATTCGTGCAATGCCGAACATGCCCGTGCTGGTCAGGGAAGGCATCACCGCGCTGTCATGGACCGGCGCCATTACCGAGGAAGACAAGGAGATCGCTCACGTCATCTTCCAAGCGGTGGGTCAGGTGATTCCCATTGAGGAGCGGCTCATGGATGCCGTCACTGGCCTCAGCGGCAGCGGTCCGGCCTACGTGTTTCAAGCGATCGAAGCACTGGCAGACGGAGGCGTTAAGATGGGACTCCCCCGTCAAACGGCGGCACTCCTGGCGGCTCAAACCGTGTTGGGCGCGGCCAAGATGGTCCTTGAATCGGGCGACCATCCGGCGAAGCTGAAAGATCGTGTGGCATCGCCTGGTGGAACCACGATCGCAGGCCTGCATCGCCTTGAAGAGGGCCGGTTCCGTGCTACACTGATGGCGGCTGTGGAAGCAGCTACCAAGCGCTCTCAGGAGCTTGCGCGCTGATGTTCCT
>JAICVE010000436.1 GCA_025935475.1 Nitrospira sp.
AATCGTTTGTCGTCGTTCCTCGCCCAGCCCCGCAGCATAGCGAGCCTGCGTGTTTTCGAACCCGAGATAATAGAGGTCAAGCTTGCTGGACAAGAATCGCACGGGCGCCGTTGCATAGACGCCCCAGAAGGCCTGCCTTGTGTCCGACATGTCATCGAATATCCCTGACTGCTGTAAAACCGGGCGCGTCACAAATGCATCGAGCGTGACGCCGTCAAGCGTGCCGCTCAGCCGGGCGCCGTCAAAATTGCGGCGCACGTTCGGCGCATCCCTGATCGCAACCAGGCGCTGCGATCCATACGCCATCTCCTGGCGCCCCAGGCGAAGAATCGGGTCGCTGTCGGTGGCAGCACCAATCGGCAAGCGAAAGTCGACGAAGGCCTGCTGCAAATCCAGTCTGTCAAGATAGGGTGGAGCTGCCGCATCCTTCAGTGGAGCGAGATGATTGCCGATCTGGACGAAGGCTCGGAAGTAGTCGCCCGCGTGTAAATCGGCATGCAGCAACAGCCGATGAAGGAGATAGCCATTCGGCCCTTGCCCCTGTAACCCGAAGTTCGGATGCGAATAGTACTCGAAGCGCTCCCGGAGTTCGCCGCCAAGGCTGAGATACCAGGTCGAACCGAATCCCAACGGAATGTATTTGATAGGATCCCAAATATCCGTGTGCGTTGCAGGGTCCCGAAGGTATCTGTAGTCCTCGTCGAAACGGAAAAGCTTGTAGGCAGGCGCGGTTTCCTTGCTCGGAGCCTGCTGCGCATCGGCGATCGAGCCCAGCAGGATTAGCCAACAAACCACCTGTAGCGCTCGATGAGCGTTCATGTCTGCCTCCCTGGCAACCCGATTGCCCTCGCCCGTTTATCGATCGAGGCTCCTAATTGCCGAAGATCCGATGCACCATTTCAGTCCTCTGACGAGCATTGCCGGCTGCCTCTTTGCCGACGGTCGCCACGATTATTGCCGCTCACACTACCCGGCTCAGCATGTGCATGAATTCGACCTGCTGCACATTGTGCACCCCGTGCGTATTGAACTCCTGGATATGCGTTCCTTGCGTGTCATGCTTATGTTGGGCTTCAGCGCTTGCCCAATGCTCCACGAAAACGAAACGGCCGGGATCGCTCTGATCTACAAAGAGCTCGTAGCGGATGTTGCCCTCCTCCGTTCTCGAATGCTCCACTACAGGAATCAGATCGTGACGCAATGTGTCTTCCTTCCCTGGTTTTGCGTGCAGCGAAACCACCATGAACAGCTCACTCATGTCTGCGGTACCTCCTCCTGCCGCATCGAGATGGCATCCCGGGCATTCGCTGACCGGGATGCCACCGGAATCATTCATGCGGCCCGGTCATACGAGAACTGGATGCCTGCGGTGCCGCCTGTGTCGATGAACAGGCTCATGAAGGCCGGGACCGTCTCTTTGCGCGCCCAATCGCGCTGCAGCTCACAGAACAGCTGCGCCACGCTGATCATCTTGCCGCCCGCTTGCTCGATCCGCCGCAATGCCGCTTCGTGAGCGGTCACCGACGTGCCGCCAACCGCGTCTGTGACGACGTATACCTCGTATCCATCCGCAAGCGCATCGATAGCGGGGAACGTCAGGCAGGCCTCGGTCCAAAGCGCCGTCATGATCAATTTCTTCCTTCCGGTCGCCTCCACGGCTTTACGAAACTCAACGTCTTCCCACGAGTTGATCGACGTTCGGTCAAAGGTCGGAATACCTTTCAACGCCTGCTGAACCTGCGGGATGGGAGGTTTGTTAAGCCCGGTCTTCACGTTCACTGTGGAATGAACGATCGGCAGTTTGTAAGCGACGGCGGCGTGGCACGCGCCCGCGATATTGTTGACGAGCAACTGCCGATCCATCGACGCAATCGAGTTCACCTGAACAGGCTGATAGTCGATGACGATGAAGGCAGAGTTCTGCGGAGTAAGTAGGCGATCTTTTTTTGGATCTCGGATAGCTTCGCTAGTCATGAGTTTTCCTCCTCTGCATGGCGCCTGCCTCTACTTAGGCAAGCGCGTATCAACGGCAAAATGATGCTTACCCCGAGGCTATTTGTGCTGGCGCGTTCACGCGCGCAACCGGAGAAGACTGGGCGCCTGAGTTGCCCGACTCTTACGCGGCGCGTTGCGAATCAAGCTGTTCGTGCTCCGTGGCGACCTGCTGAGCCTTCATGTAGCTCTCAATCAGAAGCTGATAGGGCGGGAAAATCTTCGTGTAGACTTCTGCCCACTCCTGGGCGTCGTCGCGGTGCCATGTCTTCTGCAACTCCGACGCAACCGCGGCTGTATCCATCGGCACCACGCCGGCCTGAACAACGCGCATCAAGGTGATCTCCTGCGCCATCTTGGAATAGGTACCCGAGGCATCGACGACCGCGAAAACTTTGAAGCCCTCGTGTACCGCGGCAATCGAAGGGAACGCCATGCAGACGCTGGTGATGGTGCCTGCGATGATCAGTGTCTTGCGGCCGGTTTCTTTCACCGCCGCTACGAAGTCCGGATTGTCCCAGGCGTTGATTTCGCCGCGGCGCGCCACGTATTTTGCATGTGGTGCGTTTTGCTGAATCTCCGGGATCAGCGGTCCGTTCGGGCCCTGAGGCACCGATGCCGTCGTGATCACCGGCATCTTGCACAACGTCGCCA
>JAICVE010000021.1 GCA_025935475.1 Nitrospira sp.
CCCGGTCACTTCTCGACCATTCCGTACTATCTCAAGGTCCAGGAATATCGCGATATTGAAAACAGGGACATTTGGGAGTATCGGCTGGATCTCACCCAAGAGCAGGTCCGGCGCCTCCTGATGCATGCCTGGGAATTGGGGAATGCCTATTTCGATTATTTCTTTTTTGACGAGAATTGCTCATTCCATATTCTCTCACTCATCGAAGCGGCTGAGCCATCGATCCACCTGATTGACCACTTCCCGTTTTATGCGATTCCCGTCGATACGGTAAGGCTCTTGGCAGAGTCGGGTCTGGTCGGGGAAGTCGTCTCACGGCCTTCCAGGAGCACGTTGGTCAGAAGAAAGCGGGAAGCGATGAAGGAGGAGGAACGTGTGTGGCTGAATCGGCTCGTCGCGGACCCCGAGGCGCTCAAATCCGAACGCTTTCGCAGCCTCAGCCTCGAGCGGCAAGCGTTTGTCTTGGAGGCCGCGTCCGACTATCTCTTAATGCGTGGTAGCGGAGCTCCGGAGGAGGGCGCACCATTTCGCGAAAAGAACAAGTCGATCCTGGCCGCGCGCAGCCGTTTGAAGGTGGCTCCTACAGACATCCCGATTGAGCCCTATGTCAAACGCCCTGATCTCGGCCACGGGACGAGCCGCGTTGGAATCGGCGCCGGTTGGAGAAACGACCGGGCCTTCGAAGAAATCAACATGCGCGCCGCCTATCACGACTTGCTGGACCCAGAATATGGTTATACGCCCGACGCGCAGATTGAAGTGATGTCACTTGCAGTGCGGCACTATCACAACGAGTCTCAAGCACGCCTTGAACGGTTCACCCCCCTGAACATGATTTCCCTTGCCCCAATGGACTCGCTCTTTCAGGCTCCTTCCTGGAAGCTTGGCCTCGGCATGAATACGATTGTCCAGGGAGGTTGCCAGCTCTGTACCAATGGCTACTTTACTGGCGGCCTGGGCGGGGCCGTGGACTCGCGCGTACTTGGACGCCAGGTGTGGTATGCGATGGCTGAAGTGGAAGGCGATGCCAGTAAGGCCTACGAGGAGAACTATCGGATCGGCGGGGGTGGAACGGTTGGCCTCTTGGCCGACATTACCGATCGATGGAAACTTCTCGCTACGGGAACCTATCTTCGGTATGCCTTGGGCGATAAATCCGAAGATATCCGTTGGTCGATCGGCCAGCGGTATTCTCTGATGAGGAATCTTGCCTTCCGGGTGGAGTACAACCACCGGAGTCATGACAACGATGTGTTGGCCACCCTTCAGATGTACTTCTAGTCACAGAACCCTGCTCCAGTGTGTCCTGTGCTGCATGATGTGTCTCTTCGCCCAGACGGCGGACGGTCAGGAGGCAGCATCCGGAATTCAATCATCGTCGGATCACCCACCGGAGATCTATGGGGCCATCTACGTCCTTGGCTCGCTCGCAAAAAACCGTAATCTCGACGTCGGCGGCGAAGCCCTGCCGTCCACCACGGTCCGGGACGGCGCGGGTGGCGGGTTTAGAGCCGGTGTCTTCCCTGCGTTCACAGGCTATATTGTGGGCATTCAGGCAGAGTCGTTTGGATTGGGCCATGAGGTGAACGCGCCCGCATCGATGGGGTCGTCCGGCATTCAGTCGGGACGCGGGACATTGTTGGCGTGGACAACCATGGTGAGCCTTCTGGTGCAATACCCTGGCACGCTCATGAGGCCATATGTCGGCGTGGGCGTGGGGTGGTCCTCCTCGTTCTTGCTCGACACGCAACTCATGAAAGGATCGGTCACCCAGACGGGCACTCTGCGCGATACAAGCGCGGCGTTTCAGTATGTTGCGGGACTCCGAGCGCATGTGACGGAGAGCGTGTTTGTCTTCGGCGAGTACAAATACTTTGCAAGCCGTTATCAATGGGGCGGAAGTCTTGATCCGTCGCTGGATTTTCGGACGCAGATTGTGGCCATCGGAGTCGGCCTCTCATTCAAATGAAGGGAACGGCAGGCCTCTTGCCCGCCCGAGAGAGTCCTGCTACAAGTGGTCTTCAACGCTCCGGAATCCTTTCATGAACCCGAAAGCCCATCCCCGAGACGAGCGTTCAGCCAGACAGCTTCCCTTCGTCCCGCTTGCTCCTCATCCTCCGCTCCATCGGTACTATGGCGGCGAGGGCGAGACGCGGCAGGGCTTTCTTAATGACCTCTTCAACCGGACGGCGTATCAGTACCGAAATATCGACAAGGCAACCGGACTTGGGTTCGGCATCTGGTATCGCCGGCGAGCACTGGAACAAGCCGGACTCACGTCCGGAATGCATGTGCTGGATGTCGCATGCGGGCCAGCGTTGGTGGCGCAATGCGCCCGTGACATTGTCGGTCCTACAGGGTCGGTGGTCGGGCTTGATCCCAGCCTCGGCATGCTGCGCGAGGCGCGGAAAGGTCCCTGTGGGAAGCTGGTCATCGGAGTCGGTGAACGGCTGCCCTTCCCGGATGCGAGCTTCGATTTCTTGAGCATGGGATATGCGCTACGCCACGTGTCTGACCTGCGAGCAGCATTCGCAGAGTACTGCCGCGTGCTCAAGCCTGGGGGTGTCGTGCTCCTTCTGGAGATCTGTCGTCCCCGCTCCGCGTTGTTGCTGTCTCTTTCACGTTTTTACATCAAGACGGTGCTGGGCATCGCCTTTTCGACGTCTACGGGAAACCGTGACATGAAGACGTTAATGGAGTATTGGTGGGATACGACCGAGACCTGCGTCCAGCCGGAGGCGATTGTGGGTGCGTTGAAGGATGCCGGGTTCTCGGGTTGTTCGCAGCAGGAATGGTTCAACGGCCTGTTGCGTGACTACCGCGCCGTCCGTGAAGAGGGAACTGGCGGCGGCTTGTGAGTTTGCCTTCGTGCCCTCGATAGGAGACTATGTCCTTGCTTGCTCTGGAACGGGAAGTCGCCGCACTCATTGTACAAACGCTCAAGCTCAAGACGGATTGGTCCACCATCCACCCTGAGGCCGCGCTGTTCGGCGACGGACTCGGCCTCGACTCCATCGATGCACTGGAGCTGTCGCTGGCCATTGCTCAAACGTACGGCTATCAAGTCAAGTCCAGCGACCCGGAGATCAAAGAGACCTTTTCTTCCCTCAGGTCGCTTGCGCGCGCCATCGAAAAAAACCGCACGAAGTGAACGCTGTCGCGTCATGTCAAATGCTCCATTGATCGCCCTGTATGGTCCGGACGATACGCTGGCCTGGCAAGCCGACGGCGCCAGATCAGCAGGTGAGTTTCTTTCCGACGTGGCGGAGCTTGTCGATTCCCTGCCGGATTTCCCTTCGGTGCTGAACCTACTCTCAAGCCGGTACGAGTTTCTTGTCGGTTTTGCCGCGGCCATGGTGCGTGGCCAAGTGACGCTTCTCCCGCAAAGCCGGGCACCCCAGACCCTGCGGCGCATTGCCGGCGAAAATGGAGACTGCTACGGCTTGACGGATCGAGGTGATCCCGTGGAAGGACTTCCTTGCGTCGCACTTCCTTCCGGGCGACGCCGCTCCGATCGAACTATGAGGATTCCCCAGATTCCGCTTCACCAGCAAGTCGCCGTGGCGTTTACCTCTGGCAGTACGGGACAACCGACACCAAACCGGAAAACCTGGGGCGCCTTGGTGTCCGTCGCGCGCGACACGGGATCACGTTTCGGACTGACAGCCGGTCGATGTCGTGCGGTCGTTGCCACAGTCCCGCATCAGCACATGTTCGGCCTGGAAGCGTCCGTCATGCTGCCCATCCAGCACGGTCTGGCCATGCATCCAGGCCGTCCGCTTTTTCCTGAAGATGTGCGTATGGCGCTTGAGGAGGTGTCGGGTAGGTCGGTCTTGGTCACTACTCCATTGCACTTGCGCGCCTGCGTCATGGCGGGCCTGAAGCTGCCACCAGTCGAGATGATTCTTTCGGCGACTTCCCCGCTGGCAAGGGAGCTCGCGCGAGAAGCCGAGGAGCGGTTCCATGCACCCGTGAACGAAATCTTCGGCTTTGCCGAGGCTGGCAGTGTGGCATCTCGGCGGACGGTGAATGCGGATGAATGGCAGATGTTGGACGCCGTGACGTTGACGGGGGCGGAGCCGGACTGGTCCGTGCAGGCCGATTACCTTCCGCGTCCTATCCGGTTTCCGGACCGCATCGCCGTCACCGGTCACAGAAGGTTTCGCGTACTGGGCCGAATGGAAGACCAGGTGAACATTGCCGGCCATCGTGCCTCACTTGGGGATCTCACTCGCAAGTTGCTGGAGATCGACGGCGTGCAAGACGGCGCCTTTTATCTTCCCGAGACCGGGCATGCCCCGTTGACGCGCCTCACCGCGGTGGTCGTCGCTCCCGGAAAAACTCATCGGGACATCCAGCGCGCCTTACGGTTGTCAATCGACCCCGTATTTTTCCCCCGGCCGCTTCTCCTGGTGCCTCGGCTTCCTCGCAACGAAACGGGCAAATTGCCGAGGGAAGCGTTGCGGCGGCTTGTCGAGGAGGAATCCGCCCATGAGTGTTGAACGGACGTTGACCGTCATGAAAGATCACCCTGCGCTGTCCGGACATTTTCCTGGTGTTCCGGTCGTTCCCGGCGTCTTAGTCCTCGATGAAGTCATCGAAACGTTGAAACAGCGGTTCGGGGACGCGCTCGTCGTGACGGGATTGCCTGCCGTAAAACTATCTTCTCCGTTGAAACCGGAAGAACCGCTGAGGATTACGATTGAGTCAGAGGATGCGCAGACGGCTGTCTTTACCTGCCGCGTCGGCAGTCGCCTCATTGCGTCTGGCTCTATCCGTTTCCGGCTGCCCGGCTGATCCACTTGATGACTGTTGCCTGGAAGGCCCAACAGGAGCTCGGCAACCGTCGGATGATCCGGCTAATGGCCTGGATCGCTGTCTCATGGGGGAGACCGGTGGCCCGCGCTCTGCTCTTCCCGATCTGTCTCTACTATCTTTGTCGATCAATAGCGGCGCAGCGGACACTTCGCAGGTATTATGTGCGGGCATTGGGTCGATCGCCCGATTGGAAGGAACTGTTTCATCACTATCATTGCTTTGCGTCCACCATTCTCGACCGCCTGTATTTCCTCCGCGGGCACTTCGATCAGTTCGCCATTACCATCCAGGGGGCGGATACCCTCAGCCAGGCCTTGGCGAGCGGACGCGGATGTCTGCTGCTCGGCTCGCATCTTGGCAGCTTTGAGGTGGTTCGGGCGGTAGGATCGACCCGCGATGAAATCGACATCAAAGTCCTGATGGACGAGGACAATGCGCCGTTGATGCGGGCATTCTTTCGCGAAATCAACCCTGCAGTCGCCGACAACGTCCTTCAAGTCGGGAGACTCGATACGATGCTGCGCGTGCAAGAGTGCCTGGACGGCGGCGGCATTGTCGGCATCATGGGGGACCGATTGATCTCGCAGAATCAAGCGGTCTACTGCGATTTCCTCGGTGCAACCGCACCGTTCCCGACCGGCACGATGAGATTGGCGCACACCGTCCGTGCCCCTGTCGTCATGTTCTTCGGCCTGTACCGCGGAGGCAACCGCTACGACATCCATTTGGAACTCCTCAGCGATCGGATTCAACTATCGCAGGATCGGCGTGAAGACGACATTCGTCGCTGGACCCAGCGCTATGCGGATCGACTCGCGCATTACAGCCGTCAGGCGGTGGACAACTGGTTCAACTTCTATGACTTCTGGCGCGCCGCGCACTGACCGCCTGTTGTCGAATGGCCGCGACAGTGGTCTCACCGGGCGCCGTGCCCTGCGCTGGGGCAGCGGCTGCGGTTGCGTCGTGGTGCTGCTGGGGAGCCTCGGTCATGCGGCGGCTCCCTCGCAGTGGACGGTCGAAGTGCTCATGGGCCTGCTGAAAGCGCAACGAGAGCACTCGGTGCGCTTCCAAGAATCCACCTACTCCTCTCTCCTGACCAAACCCCTTATCGCCCATGGCGTACTGAAGTTTGTGCCCCCGGACAGGCTTGAAAAGCTCATCACCGCTCCTTCCCACGAGCAGTATGTTGTCGAGGGGAATCGCGTGACCTTCGAGAGCGAACGCAAGGGTGTGAAACGCACAATCTCACTCGAAGAGTATCCGGCGCTTCGGAGTTTTGTCGAAGCGTTCCGGTCGAGTCTGAACGGTGATGTGGTGCAATTGTACCAGGTGTATGAGGTCACGCTGGAGGGGAGCCGCGAAGAGTGGACGCTATTGTTGCGCCCACGCGAGCCATCGGGGAAATCCGTCGTGGATTACATTCTCTTCACCGGTTCAGAAGGCCGCGTCGCGACGATTGCGATCCGCGCTCCGGATGGTGATCGATCCGTGATGACCATTCTACAGGGAGCCGGTCGATGAACCGCAACCGCTCGATCCCGCTGCTGTGGGTCCTGTTGATGGCCGGCGGGATGTGGCTCTCGGCGATGCATGTCTCCGTCCATAGTGAATTGAGCGACCTGTTACCCGAAGGAACAACGCGCACCCAAGGCCTCTTGTTGACTCAGGTGCGAAGCGGGCTCGCCGGCCGCCTGATGTTGCTCGCTCTCGAGGGAGGGACCCCGGATGAGATGGCGCAGGTCAGCCGGGAATTGGGTGAGCGGCTCCGAGCGAGCGGACAGTTTGCGCTCGTTGAAAACGGGGCGCAGGACTTGACGACGCAAGACCGGGACATCGTCTTTCAGGCACGGTACCTCTTAAGTCCCCGGGTCGGCGCTGAGACGTTCTCTAGCGAATCACTGCGTAAGGCGTTGGAGCAACGGCTCGACGATCTGCGTTCCCCCTTAGCACCGTTGATCAAGGAAACGATTCCCGCGGATCCGACCGGAGAGTTCCTCACGATCGTGACCGCGTGGTCTGCCGAGGATAGACCCGCCAAGCATCGCGGCGTCTGGATGTCGAAGGACCATTCCAAGGCCCTGCTGGTGGTGGAAACGAAGGTTGCAGGATTCGATGCCGATGCACAGGCCGCGGTCCAGGAGGAAATCCGGCACACCTTCGCTGTGCTCGCCGGTCAGCGGGCCCACTTACGCCTCTTGATGACCGGTCCTGGTGTGTTTGCCGTGGAATCCAAGCAGACCATTGAACAGGAAGCCTGGAGGCTCTCAACGGCTGCCGCAGCCTTGGTGCTGTGCTTTCTCTATGCCAGTTACGGCTCCATGGCGCTGGTGCTGCTGAGCTTGATTCCGCTGACGGCCGGCATCATGGCCGGCATGCTTGCAGTGCAGGGCTGGTTTGGATTCATCCACGGCATCACCCTGGGGTTTGGTATTACGTTGTTGGGCGTCGTCGACGATTATCCTATCCACCTGTTCAGCCATTTGAGCTCCCGCGGCTCAGTGTCGGCGGTCATGCGGGAAATCTGGCCAACGATGCGGCTTGGCGTGCTCACAACGGCCATCGGATTCGCCGCGTTGCTGTTTGCGGGATTCCCTGCCTTGACGCAGCTGGGCCTCTTTGCCGTTACAGGGATCCTGACGGCCGCTCTCGTCACGCGCTGGGTCCTTCCAACCTTCGTCCCGGACGGATTCGTTCCTCGACCGGTATGGCCGGCATTCCATGGGGAGCTCGAACGTCTGACAAGGATGAAGCCGGTGATTCCGGCTGCGATCGTCCTTGCCTGCTCGACGCTGTTGTGGTCTCATACGCCACTTTGGCAGACGGATTTGGCGAGCCTAAGTCCCGTGTCGGAGGCGAACAAGCAGCTCGACCGCCAGCTCAGAGCGGAAATGGGCGCACCGGACGTGCGAGATCTTCTCGTGATTGAAGGACAAACCGAAGAAGATGTGCTTCAATACGCTGAGGTCGTCGATGCGAACTTGATACCGCTACGTACCAGTGGAACCATCGCTGGCTATGATCTCATCTCGAACGCTCTTCCGAGTCGTCGAACGCAGCAGAACCGCCAATCCCATCTCCCCGAGAGATCTGTTCTGATGCGAAACCTCGACCACGCACTCACAGGTCTTCATTTTTCGCCCGGACTGTTCACGCCGTTCGTTGCTGCCGTCGAATCCGCCCGCACGCAGCCTCCGCTCCAGAGAACAACGTTCGAGGGAACGGCGCTTGGGGCCAGGATGAACTCCTTGCTCTTCGAGCAGGGAAGGAGTTGGATGGCCGTCGTGCCGTTGCGCGGAGTCGCGGACCGCGAACAGTTGGCCGCCGGCGTGCGCAGCTGGAACATGCCCGCCGTCACGTATCTCGATCTCAAGGAAGAGTCCAACCGTCTGATGACCGCCTATCGCGACCGCACATCGGTCATTGTCGTCTGCGGTCTCTTTGTCATCGGCGTGGTCCTCACGATCGGCCTGACATCCGGCAGTCTGCTGGGTCCGATTTTGTTTCCCATCGTGAGCGCATTGGCGGTCGTCGCCGCCGTCCTGAACCTTTCGGGTGAGTCACTCTCACTGTTTCACATTGCGAGTTTTCTGCTCGTGATTGGGCTGGGGCTCGACTACGCGCTCTTCTTCAACCGGCTCGAAGGAAGCGAAGAAGGACGATTGCGGACATTATACGGGTTGCTCGTCTGCAGCACGACGACCATTCTCGTCTTCGGCCTACTGGCCACTTCGAGCATTCCGGTCCTGCATGCGATCGGTATCACGGCTGCGCTCGGATCATTCTGCTGTCTGCTGTTCGCCGGGATGATGGCGAAAAAGGTTCCGCATGTCTCCTGAGCCAATGACGCCCGTGACGTTGTCCGCCTATACGCTGGTGACCGCAAACGGCCGAGGCGTCAACGCCGTATCGCAGGCATTGCGCGAGTGCCGGTCGGGCCTAACACCCTGCAATTTTGAGGACGCTCTGCTCAAGACCTATATCGGGCGCGTCGACGGACTTGAAGAGTTTGCACTGGAAGATGGGTTGGAGCGATTCGATTGCCGGAACAACCGGCTGGGCTGGCTTGGGCTGCAACAGGATGGGTTTATGGTCTCGGTGGCCGAGGCGAAGCAGCGGTACGGCACCGACCGTATCGCCGTCATTATGGGGACCAGTACGTCCGGCATTCTGGAGACTGAACATGCATACCGAAATCGTGATCCGCATACCGGCGCATTACAAGGGTCGTTTACGTCTCGCTACCGATACACGCACAACATGTTTTCGCTGGGGCATTTTGTACGCTCATATCTGGGGTTGAGGGGCCCGGCCCTCGTCATTTCCACGGCCTGTTCCTCGAGCGCCAAGGTCTTTGCGACGGCGGCGCGCTATCTTCAGGTCGGTTTGTGCGATGCCGCAATTGTAGGCGGCGTGGACAGCCTCTGCCTGACGACGTTGTACGGCTTCTCCTCGCTGCAGCTCCTGTCGTCGCAGCCTTGCCGCCCCTGCGACGAAGATCGTGACGGCCTCTCGCTCGGTGAAGCCGCAGGCTATGCCCTGCTCGAATCCAGTCAGAAGGTGAGAAGAAAGGGCGCCATTGCGCTGCTCGGATACGGTGAAAGTACGGATGGCTACCACATGTCCCACCCTCATCCTGAAGGTGTCGGCGCCATTCGCGCCATGCGCCAGGCGTTGAATCGGGCGGGACTCCAGCCCGCGGACATCGACTACATCAACCTGCACGGGACGGCGACGAGAGCGAACGACACAGTGGAGGATAAAGCCGTTCACGAGGTGTTCGGCTCGCAGACTGCCGCAAGTTCGACAAAGGGATGGACGGGACATGCGCTGGGGGCAGCCGGCATCACGGAGGCGCTGATCTCGGCGATATGCCTTACTCAAGGATTTGTCCCGGGCACCCTCAACTGCCAACGGGTGGATTCCGCCTTGTGCAGCCATATTCTGCGCGAGAACCAGTCTCGGCCGGTTCGCCGCGTGCTCAGTAATATTTTCGGCTTTGGCGGCAATAATTGCAGCCTCGTTCTGGGAGTCTTGTGATGCGGGTCGCTATTGTCGGCGTCGGCCTTCTGAGCGCCGGCCTTGAGGGGTGGGTCAAGGGCCGCGAGGTGCTGGGGGGCATGCGGCCGTTCTATTTCGACTCCCTGCCTGACCCGGACGCGGGGCTGCTGCCTGCCAACGAACGGCGTCGCAGCACGGTCGGAGTCCGCTGGGCCCTGCACGTCGCACAGGAAGCGATGGCACAGTCGCGGCTGGATCCACGAGACGTGGCCACCGTCTTTGCCTCGTCGGGCGGCGAAATGGGGGTGCTCGATCAACTCTGTCGCGCGCTGGCGACCACAGAGCGCATTATTTCGCCCACATTGTTTCATCAGTCCGTGCACAATACGGCGGCGGGGTACTGGGGGATTGCCACGAGCTGTCAACAATCCTCCACAGCTCTGTCCTGTTATGACGATTCATGCGCGGCGGGACTGCTTGAGGCGGCGACCTATGCCACCATGGAAGGCTGTCCCGTGTTGTTCGTCTCATATGATCTGCCCGCGCCCGATCCGCTCATCCGAGCGCGGCCGATTCAGTCGGCCTTCGCCACCGCATTAGTCTTGACCGCGTCGCCTGCCGCCGGGACGGCGAACGCGACTGTGGCATTGGCGTCAGCTGACTGCGGAGACGTGACGGAGATGTCGGACAGCGAGCTCGAACGGCTGAGAGCGGACAATCCCTCTGGACGCTTGTTGCCCATGCTTCGCGCCTTGGCGGGCACAGGCACATCCTCCGTGTGCATGAATCTTCTGGGCGACCAGCGGCTGGTCATGGAAGTTGAAGCATGACGCGTCTGACGAAAGAGGAGATTGGACGGCTGCTTCCGCACGGACCTTCCATGTGCCTGCTTGAGTCGGTGGACGTCTGGGATGCTCTCAGCATTAGTTGCCGGACGGCGACCCATCAGGATCTGGCTCATCCGCTGCGCTTTAAAGGACGTTTGACGGCCTCGGCCGGCCTCGAGTACGCCGCGCAGGCGATGGGTGCCCATATCGGCCTGGTGAAGGGCGGCGGCCAACCGGATTACCGGATCGGGCTCGTTGGAGGGGTGCGGGACGTCATCTTCATGACCGAGCGATTGGATGACTTGGACGGCTGGCTCATCGTCAATGCAAGACGGTTAGTTGAGGGCGAGCAAGGATACCTGTATCACTTTACCGTTGTACACCAGTCGTCCAAGCTCATCGAAGGACGCGCATCGATTTTTGTCAAGGACGTTCTGTGATGACCAAAAAGCGGGCGCTCGTCACGGGCGGAAGCGGAGCGATCGGGGCCGTCATCTGCCAACAGTTGGCCGCAGATGGGTACGCCGTGATTGTCCACGCTCATCGGCACGCGCAATCGGCTGAGCAAGTGGCAGAAAAAATCGCTGCGAACGGCGGAACGGCCAGCGTGACGACGTTCGACGTGATCGACGAGGTCGCGACGGCGGAAGCGCTTCGTGATCTGCTCAACGCCGGGCCCATTCAGATTGTGGTGAATAATGCAGGTCTGCACGACGATGCGCCGATGGCGGGAATGACAGAGGGGCAGTGGAAGCATGTTATCGATGTCTCGCTCAATGGGTTCTTTCATATCACGCAGCCGCTCTTGCTCCCGATGATCGGAACCCGATGGGGGCGAATCGTGTCCATTTCCTCGGTTGCCGCGGTCATCGGCAATCGCGGTCAAACGAATTATGCGGCAGCCAAGGCCGGTCTGCATGGCGCGAGTAAATCACTCGCGCTCGAATTGGCGTCCCGAGGAGTGACAGTGAACGTCGTCGCTCCTGGCGTGATCGAGTCTCCGGCCGTCAGGCGGGCCTTTACGGCCGAGCAGGTGGAGTCGCGAGTGCCTATGAAGCGTGTCGGGACACCCGAGGAAGTGGCCGCACTGGTTGGCTTTCTCGTCTCGGAGCAAGCGGGATACATTACGGGGCAGGTCATCCGTATTGATGGAGGCATGATATGAGCAGGTCTGCGGCCGCCGCTCATGACTTCTGGGTTCTCATTCCCGCCTATAACGAGGGACCGACGGTGCGTGAAGTGGCTGCTCGTGCCCGGCGGTATTGCGCCCACGTCTTGGTGGTGGATGACGGGTCCACAGACGGGACGTGCGAAGCCCTCGACGGCCTAGATATCATTCTATTGAGAAACGAGCAGAATCGAGGAAAGGCCGACAGCCTCTGGCGGGGATTTGAGCAGGCATTGGCCCAGGGTGCCGCCGGAGTCATTACGCTTGATGCGGACGGCCAGCACGCTCCGGAAGAGATCCCTTCCTTCATTGCGGCTACGCTCAAAGATCCCGACGCCTTGGTCGTGGGCGCTCGGCGGTCGCTCCAGCGAAAACGCTCGAGCTGGAGGTACCTCGCGAATCGCATTGCGGATTTTTGGATTTCATGGGCGGCCGGACGCCCAATTGAGGACAGCCAGTCAGGATTCCGGTTCTATCCTGCCCGATTGCTTCGAGATCTCACGCTCAAGCACGGGCGGCAACAGAGTTTCGTCTTCGAAAGTGAAGTGATGATCGAAACGGCGAGGCGGGGAGTCCGGTTTGTGTTTATTCCAATCGGTGTCGCCCCCCGGCTAGGCGCTCGCACGAGTCATTTTCGGCCAGTGGTGGATATCGTCAGAATCACAAAGATGATCGTGCTGAAACTGCTAAGCCGTGGATTGTACCCGCAAGGCTTCTACGGCGCGTTCATTCGACGGCCTGATCCGATCATGAGGCTCCAACGAATGGTCGTTACGCCGAGAGCAGGAATGGCCGATCTGGACAGCCAAGAATCGCAAACCGTGCCCTGCGCCTTGCCGGCGCAGGAGATGCGGTCTTAATTCCCCGCTGCGCTGAGTCTCGCCTTGATTTCGTTGTCGAGACGCTCGATCCACTTCTGATAGTTCACGTGAATCGTGCGTTTGACCGGGTCATATCTGAGATTACTGCTGTCCTTATAGAGAATGCTGTAACTCTTGGTCGTGTAGGGAATAGTGACATGAATCTGATGGCTCTGCACGTTGTATTCTCCGAGCATTTCTCCCGGCTTCACCGGCGTCATAATCCACGTTTGTTTGATGCCCGCATCGATAATGGCTTTTTGGACCTGGTCAAGAGTCGGCTCCTTCCCTGAAGCCGTTTGGATCGGGGCATCTTTCACTTCGTAGACTTGTCCTCCGGCCCTGCAACCCGTCATCGCGAACACGACGAGCGAAGCAAGGAGCATCCGTGTCGCCATCTGTTTCATCGTCACACCTCTGGGAAGGTTATGTGGAATGGAACATCCCGTGACGCAAGCGCCGGGACTGGGTCGTATTCTAATTATCTGCAACTGACAACCGTGATCGAATGGCACCATCCAGCCGTTGAATCCAGCTGGCATAGTTTTCATGAATCGTCTGAGCGGCTTCGTCGTATTTCAAGTTGCTGCTATCCTTGTACAGGATGCTGTAGGACTTCGCGGTATAGGGAATCGACACCACTGCCTGGTGACTTCGAACGTTGAGCGTACCGACAATCTCTCCTGGTTTCGGAGCCGCCATTTGCCATCCCGCAGCGACGCCGGCGGCGATGATTTCCTTTCGAACCTGATCCATACTGAGCGCCTTCCCGGATGCAGTCACCACAGGTGCGTCTTTGACCTGATAGACCTGCCCGCCGCCACGGCAGCCGATCATGCCGATCAACGCAACGCATACTGCCACACCGCGCCATCCCATTCGGTTCATGGTCGACCTCCCGTTGAAGACGGAGCTAAAAGCTCCCTGCTCTTAGTACGACTGGGCGGATCAAGTCAAGGTGGGGCAACGAGGCGTGCAGGAGGTTGGCCGCAACGAAGCGTCGTTCAAACAGATGTTCCAACAGATCGTCGACGAGGGACAGGTTGTCCGGACCCATGCCCCTTCGATTCCACTTGGACATGGACTTGGGAAACACTTGGTCTTTCGCGTACACAAACTCTGAGGGATGACAATAAAACACGAGATCTGTCGATTTTCGGCTGATCCAGGTGATCATTTTTCCCAGAAGGGGGAGCCCCAATACTCTGAGGGTGGCGAGATTAATTGGAAAGAGACAGGCGGAGGGCGGCACTTCCGTGATGAGGCTCGCCCCACGCCTCCCCAGATCCGTCCCGCAGGGCCGGTAAGGGCCCCTGGGAGCCCAAAAATATTTGAGGTAATGCACGCGGCCGAATCCCAAGTCAAAGCGTCGGGAGGGCACCGAGGAATCGTACATATATCCTTCTTCTTCAAGCACGCGCAGGGTAGTTTCGCTGATCCACAGATTCGGTGCGCGAAAAATCACTGGCCGGACTCCCGCCGCTTGTTCGACCGCCTCCGTGGCCCGGCGAATCCAGTCCCGTTGCTGCTCATATCCGGCCGTACGAAAATCCTCGTCCTCCTCCAAGCCGCCATGGGCCCAGCCATGGGTTCCCAGCTGGTGGCCTCGTTCATGACAGCTCCGCACGAGATCGGGATACGCCTGGGCAAAACGCCCTGTGAAGAACACCGTTCCGGTCATGTGATAGCGATCGCAGCATTTCAACAGCGCTTCGAGCCCTTTCTGCGACCCCGGTACCCAGTCGCAATCAATCGTGAAGTACAAGCGCTTTGTCACATCGAATGAGTGGCCTGTACCGTTGAGGAGGCCGGGAAGGCCGTTATCGCCTGATCGGAGGTGCCGCATCACGGGCATACTGTCTCCAGGATTCAGCATGGGTGGGCGGAGACGCCCATCAAGGGTTCAGTCGGTGGTCACGAGTCCTTCGATCTCCACAAGGAGCTCTCTGCGGCATAGATCGGCTTGGAGATACAGCAGG
>JAICVE010000215.1 GCA_025935475.1 Nitrospira sp.
CGAGTTCAATGCGTCTTGCAGTACGTCAAAGGCGCCAGCCAGGGCAAAGAACAGAACGGCCACCTCCACCATCGTGGCCAACGCTCCCGACCCGTTTTTCTGCCAGCTGTCAAGAAGCTGCGCGATGGCTTGCGCGCCCTGGTCACCGATAAGCCGCTGGACTTGCTCCAACAGCAGCTGTTCCGCAGCACCCTTCCCGAGGAGAACCGTCGCAAGCTCCACAACGATAAACATCAGCGGCACGACGGCAAAGGCCGTGTAGTAGGCTAATCCCGCGCCAAATCGTAAAGTGGGATCATCGTTCCATTTGCAAATGGCTTTGCGGAACAACGCCCAAAACGTTTGGGGGTGCAGGGGACTTCTGTGTTGACGGGAAGGAACGTACCCGTGAGCCGTCTCTGTTGCACGCTGAGGCTGTACCACCGTCGGACTTCCTCCCTGTTTCAGCATGCCTTAAACGACAGGGGAACGTCTATGCGGCAAATGACTTGAGCCGTCTGGCGGTGCGCCCGAGAGACTTGCTGAGTAAACCCGGGGCCGCCTGTCAATTCTGACAGTGTCCTCCCCACTGTTCTGTACCTATACTTTTGGGCGGGAATGGCGTGATCTCGGTCGCGTAGAACCCGGAGATGTCTCAACGGGGCGGAGGTGGGTATGAACAACATGCTCTTCATCGGATTCCCTGCGATGGCACTGTCCTTCACCCTGGGGTGCTCGAGCCTCACCGTCGTCAAAGAACTTCATGATCAGCGATTCACATCGACGGAGCAACCGGTGGCCCACCTCAGCGCACGAGTTGGCGGAATTTATCTGTTCTACTATCTTCCTCTGGTGACTGGGGATTCCGAGCAAGCCGACGGCATCAGATTTTTCCGTCATGAGCCCGACGTCGAACGCGTCGTGCACATGGTCACCAGGAAGAGCCAGGAATTAGGAGCCACACACCTCACCGATCTCTACTCCTGGTCAGATAGTGTCTGGGGGTCGTTCAGCTTGATTTTCTGGTACCGATGGACCTCTGTCTCTGCCAATGCCTCGATGCTGCCCCAGGCTCCTGCGCCTCACACCATTCATTAGAGGGAGGATAGACAATGTGGAAAGATCTCGCGGCGGTTGTAGTGCTGACCATCGCCATCACGCATCCCGTTCAACTCGCCGCTGAGGATGCGCCAGCCAGTCAGAAATCGCTGGCTGAACAGCTGGTCGATGCGTTCAATGCGGTGTTTGGCGTCCACCCCGGCCTACGTGCCAATCATCCAAAAGGCGTCGTCCTTGAAGGCACGTTTACACCGAGTTCCTCGGCGCCATCCTTGACCAAAGCCGCTCACCTTCAAAAGCGAAAAGCTCCGATTCCAGTGACGGTCCGTTTCTCTGCCGGCTCGGGACTTCCGACGGTTCCGGATACGAACGATATGCCTCGCGGCATGGCTGTGAAATTTGCGCTGCCGGATGGCACGAAGACGGATCTCGTCGTCCTGTCCTTCAACGGCTTTCCGGTGGCCAACGCCGAAGAGTTCAGAGACTTTCTACTCGCGGTCGCCGCAAGTGGCCCCGATGCTCCAAAACCTACGGAGTTGGAAAACTTCTTGGGGGGCCACCCTGCCGCGAGAGCCTTTGTCGAGACACCGAAGCCGCCACCGGTGAGTTACGGCACGCTCCCCTACTTTGGAATTAACGCCTTCAAGTTCACTAATGCCAAGGGAAGTGTCACCCACGCGCGCTATCAACTGCAACCGGTTGCCGGCGCCAAATACCTCTCCAAAGAGCAGGTCGCAACGATGGGGCCGGAATATTTGACCGAGGAAATACGGGAACGCGTTCGTCGGGGTCCGGTGAAATTCAAGCTGCTCGCGCAGGTCGCCGAGCAAGGTGACACGATCGATAATCCTACGATCGTGTGGCCCGATACCCGGAAGAAAATCGAATTAGGCACGATCACGATCACCAAGGCGGTGGCCGACAGCGAGGCAGCCGAAAAGAAGCTCCTGTTTGTCCCGGGCGCGTTGGTTCCTGGGATCGAGCCGGCCGATCCGATGATCGCAGCACGGTCGGCGGCCTACATTGTGTCGCTTTCGCGTCGAGCTCAGTCCCAATAGCAGGTACGGCGGAGATTGCGTTGACGGGAGAGTCTATTGGCAGGGAGGAAGCATCGGACCTGCCCATTCGCCGGAACAATCGTCGAGCCGCACGGTGACGTCCGCGCGTCTATCCTCTTCTATCGGCCAAACGTAGAACAGGCTACCGACGCTGTAGATTTTGACCGGATGCGACAGGGATGCTGGAGTCGCGCGATGCCAGTACACGCCCACTGATTTCGGCCGTTCGCTCGTCCAACTCATGAGCCGCGTATCTATGCCTCGTCGAAGAGTTGAGCCGTGGATCGCCCGCAGTGTGTCAGAGGACCTTCGTATTGGTCAAGACGTCGTTTAGCGGCTCGAGTGGCCCCTTGAGACCCGATGGGATGAACACCTTGATTCACTGAGTGTCCTGTCCTTGCTCAGGATGCAAGAGACCGACACGGTTCAGTAGAATGTGCCGATGTCGCTGAACGACCGAATTCAGCGACACAGCACGTTGTATCCGCTGTGGAGGATCGCATGTCCGTTTCAAGAGGGTTCGCTGGTGCAACGATGGTGATATGGCTGCTGTTGGCGCTCGGTCCAGCAGTTTCCGGCCAACCATCCCGTCCAGACAACGAAATCACCAAGCTGGCCGATGACGTCTATCTCTTTCGACATCAGTTTCATCAGGCCATCTTCATTACGACGCCCGAGGGTGTGATCGTCACCGATCCCATTAGCGCCGACGCGGCGGTCTGGCTGAAGGCCGAGATCAAGAGACTCACGGATCACCCTGTGCGCTATGTGGTGTACAGCCACCATCACAGCGACCACATCACCGGTGGAGGCGTGTTTGCCGATCAGGCGACGTTTGTGAGTCACTCAGCAGCTCGGCCGCATATTGCTGACGCGGCCGATCCCTCAACCCCGGTCCCGACTCTGACTTTCACTGATCGGATGTTCATCGATCTCGGCGGCAAACATATCGAGCTGATTTACACCGGCAAAAACCATTCTGATAACAGCCTGGTCGTCCTGCTTCCGCAGAACAAACTCCTCTTTGCCGTCGATTTCATTCCTGTCGAGACGGTGGCGTACCGCACCATGCGAAGCGACTATCCCGACGATTGGATCGAATCCCTTAAACGAGTTGAGCAATTGGAGTTCGACACGCTGGTTCCCGGCCACGGAACAATCGGCAGGAAAGAGCACGTGCGTCTCTTCCGCGGCTATCTCGAAGACCTCAGAGAGGCCATCCTCGACCAAATCAAGAAAGGCGCCAGCCTGGAAGAAGCCAAAAAGGCGGTCCGGCTTCCCAAGTATGAGAAGTGGGCACGGTATGCCGACTGGCTCCCTGAAAATGTGGAAGGGATGTATCGCTATTACTCGCAGACCCAGCGCTGAGAATCGAACGGACATGAGACCCCTCCACGTCGCTGCCCGGGCACTATGCCTTCTCTCCGTTCTGCTCTTTCTGCAGGGCTGCCCTTCCAAACCGCCTCCGGGCGTCCGGTTTCCAATCACGAACGGTTCCCATACCATCCTGCCAACCACGGACCAGCACATCCTGATCTGGGCCGATCCTCCCCTGACGGAGGTGGCGGCGGAATGGCTCCGGACTCATCACTATTCGCATCTCCTGATGCCTCATAAGGCTCCCTTGCAGGCTTCGCACATCGCTCACGATTTCTCAACCCGCACAGCGGCACTCGCTCTCGCACGGGAGATGAAAGCGGAGGTCGTGCTTGTTCTTGAGCGGAATGCAACGAAGGATGGGGCACTGATCGAGCCCGACTGCGGTGCTCTCTATCACGTGAGTGTCGAGCTGCAAGCTGTATCGGTGGAGCGCGGAGACACGGCACTTCGAGGCAGCGCCCATTACCCGAATTGCGTCGAGCTCAGCGACAAAACGACCCGGAGTCTCACCTGCCAGGCCTTTGCGACGGCGTGGGGATTCCGACCGTCAGGTCAACTCGAAATCCCGTCGAGCCTGATGTGCACCACTGGACAGACGGTTCCGACCCGTTAGCTGGCTGAGGTCTCCTTCCGTCAATCCAAAAGCGGAGAGCGCGAACGTCTTTCTGTCCAGTGGCAGAACTGACACTGTTAGGGTTTCCCGACGGGAAAGCTGATCACCAGCCCTCCCATGACGTCGCCGACCTTAAAATCCTTCTTCGGGCTGCTGGGATGGGCGTTGTGGCATTCGACGCAGGCCGCGGTGACGGCAACATCGGCGTAGACCGCTTCGAATACTTGTTCTGCGCTGCCTTCGACGGTACTGGAATAGGGTCTGGTGGGCCGCGCCTGAACTTCCTTCAGACCACGCCGCTCGAATTCAGTTTTCGCCGCATTGGCCTTGTTGATCGGCCACTGACTGATCAAACGATAGCGGACGTTCGGACCGGTCAATTCGGCAATTTCACTCGTCTCCTGCACGAGCTGTACCGGCAGGGGCAAGGAATGCGTGGTCTTCCAGTTTTCTGACACATCGACAATGCGCTCTTGGCGAAGTCGGTTGGCGATGTGGATGGTGTAAAAATGCCGGTGGGCCATGATGACGGCACGCAAATAATCTGCAACAGTCTCCGGAGGAACGCCCACAGAGGCGCCGGATTTCTTGTCGATGGCGGAAATGTTCGGGGCAACCAGCACAGCGATTGTGCCAATGATGGCGATCCAGGTCACAACTTTGCCGGTCATGATACCCTCTCTTTCCTTTCCGTGGAAGTTGGATCCACCGGCAACGGGGTGGAGTCAAATCCGTATTTCGCCAACAGCTTCTGGATGCGTGGCGTCATCAGAAAATCGGAAAATTTTCCTGCGACAATGCGCAATGAAGCTCGACACGTCGAAGCCACGGCTTGTCCAAACTGAATCGGCACAAACGTTCCGATGGGGTCTTCGTCGCTGATGCGCACATGCCCGGTGTTGATCGAGTCTACACGATACACCAGCCCCACATCGGCTTTCCCCGTGCGAATGAGATTCATAATGTCGTCACTGTGGGACGCATACAGAATGTTAGGACGGCTTTTATAGGCGGGGGAGAGTTTGGCGAGCACCCGTGCGGTGACGTCTCCCAATGAAGAGGTCTGAGGATCACCAAGGGCAATGCGTATGGACCGGTTCGCTAACGCATCGCGAAGAGACATCAAGGCGGCCGACGAGTCCGACGACATCACGAGAACCAGGGACGTCTGCGCGAAGATCCGAGGAGGCCCATTGAGCGTCAGTCCCTTCTTGTGCAGATATTCGACTTCCTCGATCCCTGCCGAGAGAAACATATCGATTGGAGCTTTCTTTTCGATTTGCCGAAGAAGTGTTTTCGACGGCGTGTAGACGATATTGATCGGCGCATCATATTCCCGTTCGAACATGGGGAGAATTTCGCTTAACGCCGGCCGTAAACTGGGAGGCGCACCCACAGTCAAAAACTCAGCCTGTACCGGC
>JAICVE010000353.1 GCA_025935475.1 Nitrospira sp.
GCCTCCCCGCGATCGCCGCCCGGCCACCTCCACCCCCCCGCCACCGGAATTCTCACGGCACCGGCCCCATCCTACGGGCGGAACTGACCTCAAAGAAGGTGACCGATGGCCATCCATCCCGCCGACCACGCGTCTGCATCCTCAGAAACCGACGAGTGTGAGCTTGAACAGACACCGGCCGGTGTCCCGCAAAACCCTGCTCAGAGCAGCGACCATCCGAACCTTGTCGCGTTGGAGGAGGAAACCCGCCGTCGCCTCGAGATCGAATCCACGCTGCAGGACAGCGAAGCCCGCTACCGCCTCCTCTACGACAACAATCCTACGATGTACTTCACGCTGTCTCCCGATGGCACGGTCGTCTCCGTCAACCAATTCGGTGCGACGCAGCTCGGCTACCAACCCCAGGAGTTGATTGGCCAATCGGTCCTCAGCGTCTTCAAATCCGAGGAGCATGCTGCCGTCCTGGAACAGCTGACGGTCTGTACCGCCAGCCCCTTGAAGGTGTTCCAATGGGAAATCCAGAAGGTGCGGAAGGATGGAACCATACTGTGGGTTAAGGAACGAGCGCAAGCGGTCATGGACCATACGGGGCAGATTCTCTTGCTCGTCGTGTGCGAAGACATTACCGAGCGACGCCTCACCGAAGACTACATGCGGGAAAGTGAGGAGCGTTGGCGAGCACTCTTCGAGCATGCCGGAGTCGGCATCGCTCAACTGAGTTTGAACGAACAGTTCCTCCGCGTGAATTCGCGGCTATGCGAAACACTGGGATATTCCTCCAAGACCATGCTGCGGCGCAGATGTCAGGACTTTGTCCATCCAGATGATCTCTCCATCACGCAGGGTCAGCTCAACGAGCTGCTCGTCGGCAAATATCCTTCGTTCTCAATGGAAACGCGCTGGCATCGCAGCGACGACGCCTGGGTGTGGGTCGATCTTACGGTGTCTCTCGTGCGCAATGCTTCCAGCGCTCCGGCCTATCTCATTGCCGTCATTCAAAATATCGGCGACCGGAAAAATGCCGAGGAGGCGCTCCAAAAGAGCGAAGCGCGTTTTCGTCAAATCGCAGAAACCATTGAAGAAGTCGTGTGGTCTGCCGACGCGGCCACCGGCAAGGCGCTGTACATCAGCCCGGCATATGAACGGGTGTGGGGACGCACCTGCGCCAGCCTCTATGACAATCCAGAGTCTTTCCTGGATTCCGTGCACCCTGATGACAGAGGGTGCGTCTTGGCCGCTCTGGGAAAGCACCGTGGCATCCCGTTCGATCAGGAGTACCGAATCGTACGGCCGGATGGTGCGGTTCGCTGGATCTGGGACCGTGGATTTCCAGTACGCGATCCTGGGACAGGACTTCTCACCCACTATGTCGGCGTCGCGCTGGATTTCACCGAGCGGCGACAGGCGGGAGAGGCGCTCCGGCTGAGTGAGTCAGCCATCCGAGAATTGCATGAGATCACGTCGAGAAAAGCCGTTTCATTTGATCAGCAGATCCGGGAGTTGCTCGATCTTGGACGCCGGCGCTTTCAACTTCCCATTGCCGCCTTCACGACCCTCAAGGGAGAGCAGTTGGAGCTGACCGCCATTCGTTCGGATAGACCGATGATGGGAGAAGGCACGTTGCTGCCGCAGTGCAGCATCTGCACTGAAACCTTGAAGAAGAACAGCACGATTACGATTGAGCATCTCGGGAACTCTGAGTGGAAAGATGGCTCCGCCTGTTTCTTTTTTGAATTTGAATCATATCTTGGCACAAGCCTGTTGGTCGACGGTCAGACGTTCGGCACGATCTGCTTCATGGATTACAAGCCCTATCGCGGTCGCTTTTCGGAGGCAGACAAGGACTTTCTGCTCCTCATGGCTCGTTGGATCACTCACGAACTGGAACGGCAGAATTCGGACTTGGTCCTTCAGAATCAGGAGGAGGCGCTTCGTGCGAGTGAAGAGCGGTTCAGCAAGGCGTTCCGTTCAAGCCCCTACCCCATGATCGTGACAGACCTCGAGACAGGACGCTGCCTCGAGGTCAATGAGGCTTCGCTCCAAGCCTTCGGGTTCGAAAGACACGAAGTCATTGGGAAGTGCACGCTCACTTTGGGGCTTTGGCCGAACCCTGCTGAGGGCCAAAAACTCATTGACCGTTTGACTGCCGAAGGCTCGCTTCAGAATCTCGACATGACGATCTATACGAAAACTCACTCCGAGCGTCGTTTTTTGATTTCGTGCGAGCTCATCGAGTTGAATAAGACAAGATGCATGGTGGCCGTCGGGACCGACATTACGGAACAACGACGCGCTGAAGAAGCGTTGCGGCGAAGCGAGCAAGCGGTCAGGCAGGCATTCGAGGACCGGGAGCGCTTGAGCCAAGACCTCCATGACAACCTGCTGCAGTCCCTCTATGCTGTCGGCATGGGACTGGAGCTGACCAGACAGCGCATTCAGCGGATCTCGCGGACGAACGCCAAGCGACTCGAACAGTCCGTCGGCCAGCTGAACAATGTCATTCGCGAGGTGCGGACCTTTATTTCGCATGTGCAGCCTCCCATGGTCCTGGAGCAGACCGTGGGCGACGCGCTTCGGACATTGGCCGGATCCTTCATGGCCACCGGCGCCGGAGTCATCAGCGTCACCGTTGATGATGAAATCAGCCTGCGGTTCTCTGCCGAACAGCGGACACACCTGTTGGCCATCGCCAAGGAAGCGCTCAGCAACAGCATCCGCCATACGAAGGCGGACAGACGGATGGTGACGCTGCGGCGACAGGGCAACAAAATCCGTCTGCAAGTCATCGACAACGGGCGGGGGTTTTTACCATCACGCCGGCAGACACAGGGCATGGGCCTGCAGAACATGCGGGCCAGGGCACGGAAACTTCGCGGCCGCATCGCCATCACCTCCGTCCTCACCCAGGGCACCACCGTCACGCTCACGATTCCATCGACGTAAGATTGACAGAGACCGTCCGGCCCTCTAGGATACGGCTCCCATCAGGTCCTTCCAACCGTTGACGCGGATTCACTGACACCAGGAGCATCATGTCGGATCAACACGCTGCCTCATCTGTCTCGGACTCGACCAACGCCATCGAACATGTCTTCGAATCCGTCGTGTTTGCCAGCCGCTGGATTCAAGCGCCGCTGTACGGCGGTTTAATCATGGCCGAGCTCCTGTACGCGTATAAATTTCTCGTTGAGCTGTGGGAGATGGTCGTGCACGTTCAGATCCTGGAAGAAACGAAGTTCATGCTCGGCGTCCTGGGATTGATCGATGTCACCATGGTGGCCAATCTGCTGACGATGGTGATCATCGGGGGTTATGCCACATTCGTCAGCAAATTAAGCCTCGAGGGGCATCC
>JAICVE010000141.1 GCA_025935475.1 Nitrospira sp.
ATCCTCGGTCGCGTGACCGGTGGAAACATCTCGAACATTTTCGGAACGATTCAAACTACCGGCTTCGGAAATGCGAATCTGTTTTTGATGAACCCTGCTGGGTTCCTGTTCGGCCCTAAAGCTACGGTGAATATCGGAGGAATGGTCAGTTTTACTTCAGCGGATTATCTTCGACTCGCCGATGGCGTTCGCTTCAACGCCGTCTCGGATGCAGCTGCCGATGCGCTTCTCTCTACGGCACCCGTGGCCGCATACGGATTCTTGGGGTCAAACCCGAGCGCCATAACGGTTCAGGGGAGCCGGCTCACAGTGGCTGACGGAACGGGCATTTCACTCGTCGGTGGCAACATTACGGTTCAGTCGGGCACCCCGGACGGCGAACCCGCGCAACCCGCTCGACTCTCCGCACCGAATGGCAAGATACAATTGGCCAGTGCCGCATCACCTGGAGAGTTCGACGCCGCGACACTCCAGACGCTGCCGAACGTGAATGGTGACTCGTTCACCTCCTTTGGATCTGCCTCGCTGGCCCCGGGATCAAACATCAACGTCAGCGGTGACCAGACGGTTTCGATTCGAGGCGGGCAATTTGTGCTGTCACTTAACGACGCCGTGCTCACGACCGCTCAAAGACCCGGCCCTCCCGAAACGATCTCGATTAGGCCGGGTAGCTCGATGCTTTCGTCGAACACGGGAGCCGAACCCGGCGCGGATGTGCAGCTCAGCGCCTCGAACATGCAACTAGACGGGGTCTCCATCCAGAGTCTGACCACAGGCGCTGACGCAGGTGGAAACATCTCGATCACCGCCGCCGGAAGTATCCAGATCAAAGGTGGGCAGATCCAAACAGCGAGCGTAGGGCCGGGGAAGGTCGGAGATATTCAGATCAATTCCGGTAGCCTCTCCATGACGGATGGTGCCCTCATCGACAGCCTGCTCGTTCCCAATCCTGTGATTCCTGGACAACCGGAAGGTGGCACGATTGCGATCACGGCGACGGATTCGATAGTCGTCACCGGCCAACGTTCGGGCACCACCAATCTTCTTCCCTCGGTTCCTGAGTTACCGACGTTCACGAATATACCCTCGGGCATCTACAGTGAAACCCTATCAGCCAATACCGGAAGCCGTATCGTGATCCAAACGCCGAGCCTGACCCTCCAGCCTGGGCAGATTGGCTCTCAGGCATTCGGTGCAGGCGCTGCCGGAGACCTGTCCTTGCTTCTTGGGCGGTTGACGCTCAAAGACGGGGGAGAGATTTTTAGCCATGCGTTCGGGGCCGGGGCCAGTGGGAGCGTACAACTCAGGGCATCAGACTCAATCACCATATCAGGGTTCCTTCCTGGGACCTTCCAGCTCGGCCCCTTGGTTCAGCGAAATCTTGGCAGCGGCGTTACCGATGGCAGCTTTGGCGTGGGACGAACTGGCTCGGTCTTCGTCTCTACCCCAACCCTCACCATGAACGACAGTACTTATATCGCAACCGCGACGTTTTTTGGTCCCGGCGAAGCCGGTGACGTGAACATCCAGGCGGCGAGGATCACCTTGACCACTGGAACCGCGATTGCCAGCCAGACTTTCGGTTCAGGGCCAGGCGGCATGGTGTCGGTGACTGCGTCCGAGCAGCTGTCTATTTCCGGACATGCCGGGCTCTCGTTCAGCGTCGGAGATTCGTTGACAGTCGTGAATCAACCGACCGCGATTCTGGCCATCACAACCGGGACAGGCAGGGCTGGTGCTATTACTGTTAACACCCCACGATTGATTCTGTTTGACGGTGGGCAAATCACGACTGCGACTGGTGGTGACGGCCAGGCTGGTTCCATCACCGTCAATGCAGGTACTATGAATGTGAGCAGCGGTGCATCGATCTCCAGTAGCAGCGGGTTCAATCTTGGCGTTAATGGAGGTGGTTTTCAGTTCGGGAAAGGCGCTGCCGGAACGGTCATGGTGAATGCGAGTGGGCGAGTGACCATTGCCGGTCAAGGAAGCGGCCTCTTTACGACTACTGCCGGTAGTGGTGCGGGTGGCAACATCAATCTTCGTGGATCCGCGATTCAGCTGAGCAATGGAGCTGCTGTTTCGGCCACGAGCTCCGGCAGTGGCAATGCCGGTAACATCACAGTGAATGCGGGCAATCAATTGGCAATGAGCAATAGCTCCATCACCACGGAGGCCAACCAGTCAAGCGGCGGGGCGATCAAGATCACGACGAACCCCACTGGTACCGTGCACCTCACCGATAGCACGATCAGCGCGTCGGTGCTGGATGGTACTGGTGGCGGTGGGAGTGTAAATATCGATCCGCAGTTTGTCGTTTTGCAAAACAGTCAGATCTTGGCAAACGCCGTCTTCGGGCCGGGTGGGAATATCAATCTCACGACCAATCTGTTGTTACCGGACTCGGCGAGCATCATCTCCGCCTCCTCGCAGTTCGGTCAGCAAGGCACCATCTTGATTCAATCGCCTATTTCTCCGGCCAGCGGCAAGATCATTCCCCTGTCGCAAAAGCCGCTTATTGAGACGTCGTTGACGAGCCAGCCGTGCGCGACATTTGCCGATGGCATCTACAGCAGCTTTACCGTCGCAGGACGAGATAGCTTACCCGCAGAGCCAGGTGGGTGGCTCTCAAGCCCATTGGCATTAGCCACCACTGAATTGGTCGGCAGCGCAGCCACCGAGAGGAATCTGAGTGAGCCAGCAGCGGGGATGCCCATCCTCTCCTTGCGGCGGATCGCCCCGCCAGGCTTCCTGACCCAGAGCTTTGCTACGCACTCGTCAACAGACTGCGCATCATGACCTAAACCAAGGAGAACTCATTTAAGGATGGAGCTCACAAAGGAAACCGATCACGCAACTGTCGCAGTCGTCTTTGTATTAACTGCGATGGTATTTGTTTTAGATCTCCTCACGCCTTCAGAATTGCTGTCTGGACGTTATACCTAGTCCCACTTGGGATTAGCCGCTGGTCAATTCACAAACATTTGACGGTCAGCCTTGGCATTTTGTGCAGCGCGCTGATTATTTGTGCTCACCTGTATAACCCCGGCACGACACACGACCTCGCAATTATTAATCGCGTCCTGGGAATCCTTATGGTTTGGGTTTCCGTCTTTTTCCTCAAAGCAGACAGGTTCTGAGGTGTGTTTCACCTAGTTCGCTGGGCGCCTCCACTCTTCACCGAGTCCTTAGATTTCGAGCTTACCTCTTCATGTGGTAAGGCACGTCCGTTACCACCACTCGATCCTTGAACAACAGCGCGCCTTTCAGCAATAGGGCTCGTTGACCATGTAAGACATTCTGCCACCATTGGGCGGGCAAGATTTCTGGCAATACGACAGTAATCCAACACTCTGGGTCCTTCTCGAGCTGCTCTTCAATGTAGTCCATGAGTGAACCGAGCACGGAACGATAGGGCGAGGGAATGACGAGCAAGGGTACCCCACAGCCCCACTGCGCCCACTTCATCTCCACCAAGGCCGTTTCCTCTGGATTCACATCGACGAGAAGTGCCCGCACATCTCCCCCTCGGCTTCTCGCATAGTCAACGGCACGGATCACTGCTTTGTTGACTGCTCCTATGGGGATGATGATCAAGTTGCGCCTTGGGCGCGGTGGTCGGGTATCCCTGGTCAGTGCAATTTCTTGTGTTACGGTCACATAGTGCGAGTGAATAGCACGGAACATCATCATTAAGAGCGGCAACAAGATAATAACGATCCACGCCCCGTGGATAAATTTGGTGCTGGAAATAATCACCGTCGCGGTGGCCGTCGCCAGTGCTCCAATACCGTTTACGACGAGTTTCTTTCGCCAGTGCGGCCCTTTTTGGACTAACCAGCGTCGAACCATCCCCGCCTGGGACAGTGTAAATGAAAGAAAGACGCCCACCGCATACAGAGGAATTAACGCATGGGTATCTCCGCGGAACACCAATATGAGAAAAGCTGAGAAGCCGCCTAAAATAATGATGCCGTTAGAGAACACGAGGCGATCGCCCATCTCCGCCATCTGGTGTGGCATATACCCATCGCGGGCCAGCAACGAGGCCAAGCGCGGAAATCCCGCAAAGGCGCTATTGGCTGCCAAAATCAAAATGGCCATGGTCGCCGCTTGAATGATGAAGTACATCATCCCTTCTCCGAAGGTCAGGCGTGCAATTTGTGAGACCACGGTCTCGTCTTCTTTTGGAATCACGCCGTTTTGCAGAGCCAGAACACTTGTACCCACAAAGAGGACGCCAAGGATCGCAGCCATCCCAAGCATGGTGACAGCCGCATTATGTGGTTCCGGCTTTTTGAACGCCGATACTCCGTTGGAGATCACTTCAATACCGGTCAAGGCCGTACATCCAGACGAAAAAGCTCTGAGAATGAGAAACATACTGATCCCCTCTACTGCTGCCTTATCTAAAGGAGGACTTATAGTTGGCGGCTGCCCTGCGTATAGTTGAACCAGCCCAGCCCCGAGCATGATTAGAAATGAACCAATGAACAAATACGTGGGAATCGCAAAAATGCGACCCGATTCCCGCACGCCGCGCAGATTCATAACCGCCACCATCACAATGGTCATCAGACACAGGGCTTCACGGTGAGGGAATAGAGCAGGGAAGGCCGAGGTCACAGCCGCGATGCCTGCAGCTGTGCTCACTGCCACTGTCAGGACATAGTCGATGATCAGCGCGGCGGCCGCCACGAGCCCTGCCCACGTCCCGATGTTCGATTTGGCCACGATATACGCGCCCCCGCCTTCGGGATAGGCGTAGATAATCTGGCGGTACGACACTGTGAGGATGATGAGCAGGAGAACAATGGCGATGCTTATGGGAATGGACAACGCCAGTGCGGCAGCGCCTGCCAGGATTAGCACCAAGAGGATTTCTTCAGTGGCATAGGCCACAGAGGATAGGGCATCCGAGGAAAAGACGGCGAGAGCGACAAGTTTAGTTAGGCGCTGATGAGCGGCCTGAGACGTTTTGAGAGGATTTCCAACAAGCCAACGCTTCAGCATTGCTTGATCATCCCCCGGGTGTAGAGCTACATAACTCTACACCCCGCAGATAGAGAGCAAGGCGCTATTTTGGCCTGGTTGTCTTTACTCTAAAGACCCAGGTGACAAGCCCAAGTATGCTTTGACTGGTAAAAGCGATAGTCGAGGTGGTAACGCTCTACACTAGAGGCGTATGTGACCTTTGCGAATCTCCCAACGTTCTGCTTGCTGAATGAGCTGCGACTCCGCCAGGGCTAAGGCGTGAAGCCATCGTGCTTGATTTCATAGTCCCCGGTCCCGCTCTATCCCAAGGACTAACGTCACTGTGACGAACCTCATGAACCGCCTTTTCGGGTGTGCCATCGTTCAGCTTGCTGAATCAGCATCGACACGACCAAGGCGTTGTCCCCGATCCCACGAGACTTCCAAAATGCTTGAGGGCCGCACGCCAGTCCGTTGCACGTCCTGCGCGCTTGCGTGATGCGTCAGGACTTGAATGAGAGCGAGATCATTCGTCGGTTTCAAATGCGAAGGCGGTTGGCTCTTTATCTGACTGGCAGTCGGCCACGTGGCAGACACCCCTTCCCAAAGGTGGCCTCCACCCTATCCTCGGCCACAAGCGGCGTTCATGTGCTTCCGCTAGATACGTTGGATTTGCAATAGTCGCCTGACGTCATTTTCAGCGCTGCTGGCAGTCATGCTTGCCTGGCTGCTTGGGTCTCGAGCTAAACCAGCCAGTGAGATGAGCTTGTCGGCGGCTCTCAGGATGTGCGCTTGATTGGGAACCAGTCGAATCCTCGACCACAGCGTATGCCCTAGGAGGGCGCGACTCTGAGTGGAGAGTTCAGCCGCATCATGGCGAAATTTTGACTGAGCTTTGATTTTTAACTCTTCAGGGACTGGCTCCCCGTAGCAGTTGGCATAAAGGATGAGCGAATGATCCACAGCCCAGATGGCCTCCCGCAGTCTGATGACGGGGATAATAGAGAGATCAACCACGAATCGCACAACCACGGCGATTATTAGCCCCGTCAGGACTCCGCCAAGAAAGTCCATGATACTAATTTCATTCCTGAGGTCCTGCCGGTCCGCAGTTGGCAAGATGCTACCACAGGGCGAAGTTTAAATCGGGCCGAGAAATACGTGCAATTTCGTGAGTTTTTGCGCGGGATCTCGCCAGTAGTGTATTCTCCTCCAATAGCCTATAGTGGTTTTTCGGTATGAACTTTTTCATCGGGATGAACGTGACAGCTATGCGGACAATTACACGCGTGTTACTCGTCGATGATGAATCCCTGGTCCGCCGGATTCTCAACCAAATCCTCACGGCTTACCAAGATTTGGAATTGGTTGGCGAGGCAGCCAATGGCGAAGAAGCCATTGCCGCCGTGGAGAGGCTTCAACCAGACGTTGTGGTAATGGATATCCGCATGCCCGCATCCGATGGGATCGCTGCGGCTCGGGTAATTAAAGAAAAGTATCCCCATGTGAAAATCATCGGCTTGTCAGAGCATGCGTCTGGATACAACACAGATGTGATGGAACAAGCTGGCGCAGTAGGGGTCTATCTAAAATCGATGGCGTTGGAAGACCTCTACCCGGCAATTAAGGCCGCTCATCCGACGATTTAGGTCAACCGCCTTTCCGGTCACAGCTATGCCTCCTCACCGCGTTCTATTGGTCGATGATTACGTGCCGGTCCGCATTACACTGCGTAATATGCTCAAAGGGTATCCTGATCTTCAAATCGTGGGAGAAGCGTGCGATGGTAAACAAGCTATAGAACAGGTTGCAGCCTGTCAGCCGGACATTATCCTTATGGATTACAACATGCCTGTGATGAACGGCATTGAAGCTGCCCGCCTTATCAAAACATCCTGGGCAGCGACAGTGATTATTGGATTATGTACGGTTCCGGATACCTGCATCACGGATGGATTTCTGAATGCAGGCGCCCTAGCCGTAGTACACAAAGAACGGATAGAGCATGTTCATTCGGCGATTCAACGAGTTGTTCCCAAAAGCGCGTCATCGGATCGCCTTGTCGCGCAACCTTAAGGATCGCAATACCGCAAAGCCATTTGATAACGCCCTCTCCGCA
>JAICVE010000042.1 GCA_025935475.1 Nitrospira sp.
AGAACCGCAACAAAGCCCGCATGAAGTTCGTGATCGAAAAGCTGGGCTTTGCGGAGTTCAAGCGTCGCTGGGAAGAGGCCTATGTGGCCATGGGACATGCCAGGCCGAACTCGCAGACGATCAAGCTGTTGGAGCACAACGATGAACCGCTGCCGTTAATTATGCCGGCATCGAACGGCACGAAGCCAACCGCCACCAACGGCCCACTCAATGGGCAGGGCCAGGAAACGCCGTTCGCGATGTGGAAGCGAACCAACGTTGTCGCTCAAAAGCAAGCCGGGTATTGCACGGCGGTCGTGAAGCTCTTCATGGGGGATGTGACCGCCGGCCAAATGCTGCACCTCGCTGATTTGGCCGATCGATACTCGAACGGCAATCTCCGCACTACCATCAATCAGAACATGGTCATTCGATGGGTTCCCGAGCCCCGCCTTGGGGAGCTTTATCAAGATTTGGCGTGTCAAGGGCTGTCCGATCCTGGTGCTGAACTGGCCGAGGACATTATTGCCTGCCCGGGGACAGATACCTGCGGCCTCGGCATCACGTCGTCCAAGGGACTCGCCAGGGCGCTCGCGGAAGTGTTCCCGGCCGGCCGTGTCCCGCAAGATCTGAAGGACGTCAGCGTAAAAATCAGCGGCTGCCACAATTCTTGTGCACAGCACCACATTGCGACGATTGGTCTCCACGGCGTCGGGAAACGCATCGGGGAGCATACGGCGCCCTTCTATGAGTTGCATTTGGGCGGCAAGGTCAATGGCACGGCCAAGATCGGGCAGATGACGGTAAAGCTGCCGGCAAAAGCCGTGTCGGCCGCCATTACGCACTTGATCGATGTCTATCGCCGTGACCGGAAACCGGGGGAGGGGCTACCGGCATTCATCGATCGGGTCGGCAAGAACGCCCTGAAAGATGAGCTAATTCCCTATACCCTGGTGCCGGCCTTTGCCGACGATCCAACCTTCTACTACGACTGGGAGGCGGACGAGGAGTTTGTGCTTGAGGATCTCGGACCGGGCGAATGCGCCGGAGGTGCGCTTGAAATGATCGAAAACGGCATCTTGGAAGCCGACCAAGAGTTGTATCAGGCCAAATTGTTGACCGATAACCACCAGTATGCCGTATCGGTGAACAAGTCCTACCGCGCTGTCCTCGCGGCCGCCAAAGCCTTGCTGGTGACGGAAGGCCTCGAGCCTTCAAGCGACGCAGAGACGTTCACGGAATTCGACCGCCGCATTGCTCAGAAAGGCGTGGTGCCGGCGACCTACCGTGATTTGCGCGAGCAGGTCGGTGATCTTGGGCCAAAGGATACGGGTGCGGAATTCGCTCGCGACAAAATGTCGTTCGCAAAAGGCTTCGTCGATGCCTGCCGGGCCGCGACCGACCAAATGGGGAAGGATCTCAAGCTCCCAGCGACGAAGGAGCACGTACCTCCGGCGGCGGCCATGGAATCCAAGCCGGGCGTCACCGTGCCAACCGCGGCCCCGGTCTACGACCTCCGTGGGGTCGCTTGCCCGCTCAACTATGTGAAGACGAAATTGAAACTTGAGATGATGGATGCGGGTGAACGGCTGGAAATCTGGCTGGATGCCGGGGAGCCGATCAAAAATGTGCCGATGAGCCTCAAGAATGACGGCCATGTCATTCATCTGCAAGAGGCGTTGGAACCGGAAGCTGCGCATTACCGGATCCTGGTTGAAAAAATGGAGTAACCCGCAAGGGCGAGGTGTCCGAATGCTGCGAACGGAAGAGAACGAATGACGCAATCAACCGGCGACATTCAGATATGGGGCGAATCGCTTGAGAGCAGCCAGCCTCAGGAGATTCTGGCCGCAGCGGTCGGGCGCTATCGCCCCCGAATCATCCTCGCGTGCAGCTTCGGTGCGGAAGATGTCGTACTTCTGGATATGCTGCACCGCATCGACCCCTCTGTTGGATTATTCTATCTCGATACGGATTTTCTCTTTCGAGAGACCTATGCCACACGTGACCGCCTCATTGAGCGATATGAGTTGAAGCCCACTCAACTGCATCAAGTGAAATCGTTGCTGACGCCGGAACAGCAGGCGGAGCAGCATGGCGAAGCCCTTTGGACCAGCAATCCGGATCGCTGCTGCCAACTGCGGAAAGTTGAGCCGCTTAGACGTATCCTCGACGGTTATGAGGCGTGGATCACGGGCATCAGACGGGAGCAAGCGCCGACTCGAGCCAACGCCAAGCCGATCGAGTGGGACAATACCTTTCAGCTGGTGAAAGTGAATCCCCTCGTTCGGTGGACCTGGGCCGACGTATGGACGTACATCAAGGTCTATGAAGTGCCGTACAACCCGCTACACGACCAACACTATCCGAGCATCGGCTGTACTCACTGCACGAAGCCTGTCATGCCGGGCGATGATCTGCGGTCGGGGCGGTGGCAAGGGCGTGAGAAAACTGAATGCGGGCTTCATAAGGCATCATAATGGGCATGCAAGAATTCATCGCTAAAATCGCCAAGGGACCCAAGGCCTCCAAAGATCTCACGTGGGATGAGGCCAAGCGGGCGATGCGGGCGTTGATCGAAGGCGAGGCCACGGCGGCTCAGGCGGGAGCATTTCTCGTCGCAATGCGATTCAAGATGGAGTCCGTGACCGAGCTCGCGTCGTTCACGGCTGCGGCGAGGTCCTACGTCGCGCCCCTGCCTATCCCGCAGGATGTGGGCGTTGTGGATCTGCCTTCGTATGCCGGCAAGCAGGAGACCTTTCACGCATTAGCCGGGGCTGCCATCCTCGCCGCTGCTGCGGGTGGAGCCATCCTCATGCACGGATATGACGGCATTCCTGCGCGCCCTGGAAGCGCAGCCGTCCTTAAGACGCTCGGCGTGCCGATTGATCTCGAAAGCAAGGCGGTCGCCAGCATGGTCGCCAAGCACGGGTTCGCATACCTAGACATTGCACTCTATCATCCTCCCCTCTACCGGTTTCTGGAAATGAGGCAGGAACTCGGGGTCCGGAATGTGTTCCATCCGATTGCCAGACTGCTGAACCCCGCTCGCGCATCCTCGCAGGTGATCGGCCTGACGCACCCGCCCCATTTCGAGAAAACTGCCGAAGCGATTCGAATGTTGGGACTACCGAGAGCCCTCGTTGTCAGGGGCGTCGAAGGTGACCCAGAATTGTCCATTGCTATGGCGACCAAGGTATTAGAACTTCGCGATGAGCGCATTACCCCATTGACCCTGGCTCCGAAGGATGCCGGACTCTCGTTGGGCACTTCGCGCGAGATGGCGGGCTATCCGCCGGAGCAGCGCGAGAGAGAGGCTGATCTCCTTCGACGCATCCTTCATAACCAGCTGACCGGAGGACAACGCGACTGGGTGCTGCTCAATGCCGGACTCCTGCTCTATGCTGGCGGAAGAGGTGCTTCATTGGGGGAGTGCACCTCACTCGCTCGCCGAGCGCTCGAGGATGGCGCGGGCGCACGAAAATTGGAATCGCTTGCTCAGACGCCGATGGCCGTCGTTCACAACTTTTAAGCCAATCACGGAGCCTGGTGTGAAGCATCTTCGCCAACTTGAAGACCAGAGCGTGTACATTCTCAGGGAGGCCTATAAGCATTTCGACAATCTGGCCATGCTTTGGTCCATGGGCAAAGACTCGACCGTGCTGCTCTGGCTCGCGCGGAAGGCATTTTTCGGCCATGTCCCGTTTCCGCTGCTCCACGTGGACACGAGCTACAAGATCCCGGCGATGATCGAATATCGGGATCGTCTTGCGCGGGAATGGCATCTCAATCTGGTGGTGGGACAAAACAAAGACGCGCTTGCCGCGGGGATGAACCACACGCTGGGACGCGTCACCTGCTGTACCGCGCTGAAGACCAATGGGCTCAAGCAGTTGCTCGAGCAGAAAGGCTATACAGGCGTCATTTTGGGCGTGCGGGCCGATGAAGAAGGTACGAGGGCAAAGGAGCGGTATTTTTCTCCTCGCGACAAGCACGGAGACTGGGATTTTCGTGACCAGCCGCCCGAACTGTGGGACCAATTCAAGACGACGTTTCCTCCCGGCACCCACATCCGCATCCATCCGCTGCTGGATTGGACCGAGATCAACATCTGGGAATACATCAAGCTCGAAAATATACCTTTTATCGATCTCTATCTGAACAAGGGGGACGGGACTCGCTACCGCAGCCTAGGCTGCGCTCCCTGTACGACGCCGATCAAGTCGACAGCCAGCACGGTCGACGACATCATTGAAGAGCTGCGTCACACCACCGTGGCCGAGCGGTCTGGCCGTGCACAGGACGAAGGGCGAGGCATGGAGCTGTTGCGAAAAGATGGATACATGTAGCGGCGTCATGAGTACGGCGACATCTTCCGAACATCTCAATATTGTGATTGTCGGTCACGTCGATCACGGCAAGTCCACCTTGCTCGGACGGCTCTATGCCGATACGGGTTCGCTGCCGGACGGCAAATTGGAAAAGGTCCAGGCCATTTGCCGCCAGCAGGGCAAGGAGTTCGAATATGCGTTCCTGTTCGATGCCTTTCTCGAAGAGCAGGAGCAAGGCATCACCATCGACACCGCACGGACGTTCTTCAACTGGAAGGGCCGCCAGTACATCATCATCGATGCGCCCGGCCACAAGGAGTTTCTCAAGAACATGATCTCCGGCGCGGCACGGGCGGAGGCGGCGTTGCTCTTGATCGATGCGCTGGAGGGCGTCAAGGAACAGTCGAAAAAGCATGGCTACCTCCTTTCCCTGCTGGGCGTACGCCAGTTCGCCGTGGTCGTGAATAAGATGGACCTGGTCGGGTACCGTCAAGATGTCTTCGAGGGCATCGAAAAGGAATATCGGGAGTTTCTCGCGCAGTTCGGCGCAAACCCGGAACGGATTATCCCGGTGAGCGCAAAACTGGGCGACAACATCGCCAATCGCAGCCAGGCGATGGCCTGGTATCAGGGCCCGACGGTACTCGATGCCCTCAGTGCCTTCAAAAAGGAAATGGTGCGTTCCGAGCAGCCGCTTCGCTTTCCTGTTCAAGACGTTTATAAATTCGATGCCCGGCGCATTCTTGCCGGACGCATTACGGCGGGAAGACTGAAAATCGGCGACCACCTTGTGTTCTCTCCTTCCAATAAGCGCGCGAATATCCGGACGATCGAGGCTTTCAATATCGAACCGGTACTGACGTCAGGAGAGGCGGGGCAATCCGTCGGCATTACGCTCGATGAGCAGATTTTTGTTGAGCGCGGCGAGATTGCTACTCACCAGGAACGGCTGCCGCTCGTTTCGACCGCCTTCAAGGCGAATCTGTTCTGGCTCGGAAAACGGCCCTTGGAAGAAGGCCGCCGGTATCTGCTCCGCGTCGTCACAAAAGAAGTGGAATGTGAAGTGGCGGCGATCCACCGGATCATCGATACGATGGATTTAAGTCAGCAGCAGGGCAGCAAGACCGTCATCCGCAATCAAGTCGCGGAACTGACGCTCCGCGCGAAGGCTCCTATCGCGTTCGACCTCTCTTCTTCGTTCGAAGCCACCGGTCGGTTTGTCTTGGTGGACGACTACGATATTGCCGGCGGCGGCATCGTGACGGAAATGATCCGTGACGACCAGGAAGTCTTGCGGGAGGAGGCGCGTCGACGCGATTTTGCCTGGGTCAAGGGCGAAGTCGGGATCGAAGAACGGGCACAGCAATATGGCCATCGGGCCGCCATTGTGCTCATTACGGGCGGGCGACACACCGGCAAGTCGTTTCTCGCGAAGAAGCTGGAAGCGAGGCTGGTCGCCGACGGACGTCATGCCTATCTGTTGGACGGCGAAAATCTGCGCAGAGGATTGGACGCCGACCTGGCAGAAGGCCAGCGCGGCCAGACCATGGAAATGGCGCGGCGCTACGGGGAAGTGGCGCGATTGCTCGCCGATACGGGCCTCATCGTCGTATCGACCACAAATCCCTTCGGCCTGGACTATGCCGAAGCGGCACAGTCCATTAAAACGCTGGTTCACCCCACGCCGGTAATTGCGATCCATATGAGCAAACTTCCCGAAGAGCCGCCGGCCAATGCCGACATTGTTTTTTCCGGTCCAGCCGATTTCGATGCAGCGACCAGACGCATCCTCGACGAACTGAAGCGTCGTGGCGTCCTCGCGCAAGCGATCGGGGCGAAGCCCACGTTCCAATACTCCATTTAACAGGATGTGGAATCCACTGCGTTTGACTGGCTTAAAACCGCTGTGTTACCGTACCACCCTTATAGTTTTGCACCTTACAGGGCGTCACAATGGCCATTGAGAAGGACCTGAAAACCATCCTCGGCAAACTCAAGTATTCGGACGACGCCAAGGTTGTGGCGCAAATTACCGACCAGATGAAGCAGGTCCAGGCCCGTATGGCTGGCATCAAGCACAAGCTGGTCGTCATGAGCGGCAAAGGGGGGGTCGGGAAAAGTATGACGACCGTCAACCTCGCGCTTGCCCTGGCGCGCCAACATGCACGTGTTGGTCTCTTGGATGTTGACCTCAACGGTCCCTGTGTTCCCCGCATGCTGGGTCTGCATGGCCGCTCCTTGACGATGACGCCTGAAGGCGCACTGCCTCCGGTCGGCCCTCTCGGCGTCAAAGTTGCTTCGATGGATTTCTTTTTGGGTGCGGCTTCGCCCGTCCGTTGGAAAGGCCCGATGGATGTCAGTCCAGTATGGTTGGGTTTGATGGAAATGAACGTGATCCGGGAGTTTCTGGCGGATGTGATGTGGGGCGAGTTGGACTATCTGCTGGCGGACCTGCCACCAGGAGCGGCCGCGGACAAGCCGCCGGTCATCGCCGGCTTTATCCCCGATTTGGCGGGCGCGATCGTCGTGACGACGCCTTCCGAAGTCGCCTCCGATGTCGTGCAAAAATCCGTGACCTATGCCCGGGACATGGGCATTAAGGTGTTGGGCATCGTTGAAAATATGAGCGAATATCGATGTCCTTCCTGCGGCGAGCTAAACGAATTGTTTGAAGGCAACACTGACGCCATGTGCGAAGCGCTCGACCTTCCCTTATTGGGCCGGATTCCGTTCGATCGCAAACTCGCTCGGACCTTCGATAAAGGCGAACCCTTGCTGGATGAGACCTACCCGACCATTCAGCGGTATCAAGACATCGCGGGCCGGATTAGAACCCTCTTGGATTACAAGAGAGTCTTGGCGGAAAAATTGTGAGTGGAGAGGAGCTGCCATGAAATTTGTGTGTCTCAACTGCGAAACCTATATGAACTTCGAGAAGGTGGAAAAACCCGGCGAAGGATCGCTCGGGGTCTTCTTCGGCTGCCCATCCTGCGGCGCCAAGTTCTCGATGGTCACCAACCCCGGTGAGACGCAGATGGTCAGTTCGCTTGGTGTGCAGTTAGGTGGAAGGACGGCGGAGGCACAGCCCTTTGAAATGACTCGTGGGACGCTCAAAGAAGAGGCCCAGGCGGGTTCCGGGCAAATGGCCGCGTACTTGAATGAGAAAATTCAGGGCGGACAGCCCGTGGTCGCCTCCACACCGGGGAAGGCCGGTGAGAAATCGGGCGGCGGATGTCCCTTCTCTGCGATGGTTGCCGAAATGGGTCTGACTTCGAGCGGGAAGCCTGCCAACGGCGGCCCGGGCAAGTCCGAGTTCTCATGGAGCCCTGATGCACAGGAGAAGCTTGACCGGCTCCCTGCCTTTGTGAAGCCGATGGTCCAAAGCAGCGTAGAAGCCTTCGCGCGTAAACAGGGATATCAGACGATCACGTTACAGGTTATGGACGACTCGAAAAATGATTCGCCCAACGGCATGGCTTGGACGCCCGAAGCGCAGCAGCGCCTCGACAACATTCCCGACTTCATCCGTCCGATGGCCCGTAAGGAAATTGAGCGGCTCGCGAAGGAACGAGGCGTCGTCACGATCACGGCTCAAGTGATGGACGATGCCAAGGACAAATTTATGAAGTTCATGTAGCGTGAGAGTGCTGACCCCCCCCGAGAGACGAAAGGCCCATCCGGTCGGACTGGATGGGCCTTTCCATTGCCACAACCTAGAGTACCCATGCGACGCAGCCCTTTCCTGACAATCCTCGTGTGCCGCCTGATCCTCATGACGCTGTTGACCGTGGCTCCCGCACTGGCCCAACATTCCGGTGCGCTTCCCCATGGCTCACCGCACGCTGAAGCTCATGACCGGCATGACCGTGGAGCCCCGGCGGAAGCCTGGGAAGGTTCGGCGAAAGGTATTGCCTACTCGGAACGTAACCATCATGTCGCCGGCTTCATGGTCTTGTTGATGGGGGCAGCCGAATTGACCCATGTCTTGCGCCTCTCCTCCCTCAGATGGGCCAGGCTTCTCCTGCCGTCGATCTTGGTCGTCGCCGGCTTGCTGATCATCGTTTGGAGCGACCACGAAGCCTGGCCCATCGGCTCGCTCACGTTTGTCGATACGTTCGCTGGCGGAGACTACGAGATTCTTCAGCATAAGATGTATGGGATGCTGGCCTTGGGGGTGGGAAGCGTCGAGCTGTTCCGTCGGCTTGGACGAATCGGGCACAAAGCGTGGGCATCACCGCTTCCGCTCATGGCTATTGTAGGGGGCCTCATGCTCTTTGGCCATTCGCACGGATTCCACCCTTCGGCACAGAAAATTGCCATGCATCACGCCATTATGGGCACGATGGCGGTCACGGCAGGTTCAACCAAGCTCTTCTCCACATGGGTTATGCCGGCCGAACGCTCCAGCGCTACAAACTGGGAATGGGTATGGGTGTCCCTCATTCTCCTGATTGGCGCGCAGCTGCTCCTGTATTCTGAGTGAGTCCTCTTCTTCTCGCCTGTCGCCGTAGCCGTAATTGACACCCTTCCAAACGCTGTGTTACCTGTACAGCTTCACACCATCCTCACCTGCCGAAACACCGGCCGTGGCAATACGGCCGAACGGAGTGGACCATGGGCGGACATAGTCACTGGGCGACTATTAAGCGCCATAAAGGGGCTCAAGACGCGAAACGGGGAAAGATTTTTACCCGGATTATTCGAGAAGTCACCATAGCCGCTCGCACGGGGGGGGACCCCGACGGGAATCCCCGGCTGAGACTGGCCATTGCCAAGGCCAAGGAAGCAAACATGCCCGGTGACACCTTGAAGAAAGCGATTCAGCGAGGGACGGGAGAGTTGCCGGGGGTGACGTATGAAGAGTTCTCCCTGGAGGGCTACGGACCGGGTGGAACCGCCTTGTTGATCGAAATCACCAGTGATAACCGCAATCGCACCGTCGCAGAAATCCGCAGCGTCCTGACGAAAAATCACGGCAATATGGCCGAAGCCGGGGCGGTCTCCTGGCAGTTCCATAAAAAGGGACTGCTCGCGATCGACAAGTCCAAGAGCGATGAGGATACGCTGTTGTCGTTGGCACTCGATGCGGGTGCCGAAGATGTGAAAGTCGGAGAAAAAAGTTTTGAGGTTGTGACCAACCCCCATGACTTCGACGCGGTCAAGAAAGCGCTCGCCGATGCAAAGATCGATACGTCTCTGGCGGAAATCACCTACATTCCGCAGAACACGATCAAGCTCGAAGAAAAAGGCGCCGAGCAGATGTTGAAACTCATGGAAGTCCTTGATGAGCACGATGATGTGCAGAAGGTGCATGCAAATTTCGACATCCCTGATGATGTGATGGAAAAGGTCGCGGCCACCGCCGCGGGATAGGTTCCCACCATCGACGCATGATCGCCCTCCTGACAGGCCGATTGGCCTTCAAGGCGCCGTCGCATCTGGCTCTTGATGTTCAAGGGGTCGGATACGAAGTGTTTATTCCCCTCAGCACCTACTACAACCTACCGAACGTCCAAGACAGTCTGACGTTGAGCATCCATACCCATGTGCGTGAAGACGCCATCCAATTGTTCGGTTTCAGCACGCCGCAAGAAAAGGATGCGTTCGTTCTGTTACTGAGTGTTTCCGGCATCGGACCCAAGTCGGCGCTGGGCATCTTGTCCGCGCTGCCTGTCTCCGATCTCGTCTCGGCCATCCAATCAGGGGATGTCGAAAAGCTGGAAACAGTCCCGGGAATAGGCAAGAAATCGGCGGGCCGTCTTGTCCTCGAGCTCAAGGATAAATTGACCAAGCTGCATCCGGCGCTCGTGCCTTCCGACGCTCAGCTTCTCAAAGGCCGGGACGAACAGTTCGATGACGCGCTGTCTGCCCTGACAAACTTGGGCTATCGGACGTCCGATGCCAAAGAGGCCTTAAAGGCCGCTCAACAGTTATGCTCTGGACCCTTGACGCTCCAGGAACTCATCCGTGAAAGCTTAAAAAAACTGGCACGGGGTTGACCATGCACGCGAACACACGAACCATCCTGTGGAAGACGTCCTACCTCGGACTTGCTTTGGTCGGGGCCCTTCATGGCTCTTCGGATGTTGTCTGGTCGGCCGCTGAGGCGCCCGCAGAGCCGAAGAGCATCGGCAAGACCTGCGGGAAATGTCCCGATGGTTATGCCACAACCGGCGTGACGCAATCGCCGGAGATCTGTAAAGAGGGCGATGCGACGCTCGTCCAGTGTGTCCCGCTCGGTGGGAACATGCTGCCGGTCTGCGGGTCCTGCCCGGAGGGATATCGGGAGATCGGAAGCTCGTCCGTGCCAGCTCGTTGTGGAAGCCAAGACGGAGGACGGCTGTCGCAGTGCCAATTAGAGCGGATGGAGCTCAATCTTCCCGATCCGACTCAGGGTGGAAAAGTCTGCCCGCCGGATTGCGGCGCTATGCCGGCTCCGGGCCAAGGCGCCTTGCCGCCGCCGCCGAAATACGTTCCGCCGCCCACGAAACCGTGACGAAATGCGCCAGGAGACCTGATCCGGTATGTCCCAACGAGTCGTGAATGCGCAACTGACGGATGATGAACGCAGTATGGAGCAGACGCTCCGGCCGCAGACCCTCGACGAGTACATCGGGCAAGGGCGCATGAAGGATTCCCTTCGCATCTGCATTGAAGCAGCGAAACAGCGGCGAGAGCCGCTCGACCATGCGATTTTCTATGGTCCGCCAGGTCTCGGGAAGACGACCATTGCCCACATTATTGCGCGTGAAATGGGGGGGACGTTGTGCTCGACGTCCGGGCTGGTTCTCGCGCACGCGGGCGATCTTGCGGCGATCCTGACGAATCTCCAAGAGCATGATGTCCTGTTCATCGACGAAATTCACCGACTGCCTGCTTCGGTCGAGGAAGCGTTGTACCCGGCGATGGAAGATTTCCAACTGGATCTGGTCGTCGGCCAGGGGCCCGCGGCGCGGACGGTCAAACTTGACCTGCCCCGATTCACGCTGGTGGGCGCCACAACGAAAGCCGGAGCCTTGACCTCGCCGCTGCGGGACCGATTCGGCCTCGTCCATCGGCTGGAATTCTATTCCCCGGCAGACCTGGAAATTATCGTGATGCGCTCAGCCGGGTTACTGGGGATTGTCATCGATCAGCCCGGAGCCGAGGAAATCGCGAGGCGTGCCCGAGGCACGCCTCGGATTGTCAACCGTCTCATCAAGCGGGTTCGTGACTACGCGCAAGTAAAGGCAGAAGGTCGGATCACCCGAACTGTGGCCCAAGAGGCCTTGACGTGGCTGGGCGTGGATGCCGCCGGCTTTGACGAGATGGACCGGAACATCCTCCTGACGATCATCGATAAGTTTGGCGGTGGGCCAGTGGGCGTCGAGTCGTTGGCTGCCGCGGTGCAAGAGGATCGAAGCACGCTCGAGGATGTGTACGAGCCATATCTGATCCAGGCGGGCTTCCTCGACCGGACGGGGCGCGGCCGGCAGGTCACAAAGGCCGCCTTGGACCATTTCAGGCGCCCGTCTAATCTCCTGTATTGACCCGCCTGCCGCCCCCGGCGACCCGTTCGAAGGCGGCCGGTCAATTTTCCCGCAAAGTGCACGCAAGTTCCTGAAAGTCTTGGGCTCTCCTTGCATTCCGCGAAGCGGTTCCTGTATCATTCCTTGCTTACTCGCACCCGTCCTGCTTCTGGACGCTCGTCCAACTCATGAGGCAGGGGTGAAGGGGGTCCCATTCATGCCCGGTGACCTTTCCGATTACCGGAAAGAAATCGATCGCATCGATGACGAGATTTTGCGTCTCCTCAACGAGCGCTCAAAAAGTGTCGTCGAGATCGGCAAGCTGAAAAAACAGCACGATGCCGGTGCGAATCTCCATACCCCTGCAAGGGAAGCGGCGATCATCGAACGCCTCATTGCGCAAAACACCGGTCCCTTTCCTTCCGATGCCATCCGGCCCGTATACCGGGAGATCATGTCTGCATCTCTCTCCCTGGAAGGTCCGCAGAAGGTGGCCTACCTAGGGCCACGGGCGACGTTCACGCACATGGCCTGTACCCAGAAGTTTGGGGCTTCGGCCCAATATGTCCCCGTCAACAGCATTAAGGATGTCTTCAGCGAGGTGGAGAGGGGAAGGGCGA
>JAICVE010000246.1 GCA_025935475.1 Nitrospira sp.
CTTCAAAGGCCCCGGCTTCTATCATCGCATCTAATTCATCACTCTTAGAATGCGCTGAAAGACCGACGACGGCGATCTGGGGATATTGGGACTTGAGCATGCGAGTTGCCGTAATCCCATCAAGTGTTGGCATAGCAATATCCATCACCACCACGGCTGGTTGCAGCTCAGATATTTTGGCCAGTGCTTCTTCTCCATTGCTGGCCTCACCTACAATATCGATGTTTAGATAGGAGCGTAGGTTACTTTTTAGCCCTTCGCGAATCATGGTGTGGTCTTCTACGATAAGGACGCGCAAAAGACGTCCTCTATGAGGCCGGCGTTCTGGCGGTCGTCCTCGTTCGTCCAACTCGATCTTAGCCTTTCCCAACCTATCTGGAATTACCGTGGCCAATCCCTGTCTATTAGAATAGAACTAGCACAACGGGTTTAGCGTGCTTGAGGTTCAGAAAATAGAGGAACAGTCAGCGCAATTTGCTCGGTGCACTGTCGTGTATGCACATCGGCTCTTACATCTTCTTTTCTCTTGAGATTCGGGTTATCCATTTTTGAGATGACCGTGAAGGCGCCTTCCGGAATGGAAATCATGCGTGTCTGGCCTTTCTCGATCGTGCCCTTCCATAGAGTTTTCCCGTCGACTAAAAGATGCACCTCTGTAGTCTCAGATTCTGCCTTGAAGCGGCACGGCACATCGGCAGCTATGGCGAGGTCCCGAGGAATTACTGTCAAAGTGCTGTATAAGATGACGCACAAAATCGTAGCGTATCTCCAATTTCGCAATGAACGAAACATGGTAACTACCCCTCCCTTCTTACCAACCACAACCGAGACCGGTGAATCGTTCCTCGGACAACAGGACGGGGGGCAGAATGCCTGATCAATTTGAGTAGTGGAAGACGGTGTTTTGCGTCACTGCTGCATATCGCGCTTGTCAGCCGCATTCACTTCGGCGGTCCATAGTGGACTCGGACGAAAGGTGACCACCCGCCGGGCACTGACGATGATGGGCTCGCCCGTGCGCGGATTGCGTCCCTTGCGCGGTCCTTTACTCCGTACCTTAAACGTGCCAAAGCCAGTGATGATAATCGGTTCTTCCTGTTGAACTGTGACCCTGAGGAGTCCAACTACCCACTCAAGCAGGTCAGCCGCCTCTGCCTCCGAAACTCCGGCTTGTTGATGAATGCTTCTGGCAATATCAGCTTTCGTCATATGGTCATCATAACTCGCCGTGGCGGAGAGGGTAGGATTCGAACCTACGGTCCGGTTGCCCAGACAGCAGCTTTAGGGAAAGCCGCTTCGATTCGGCCACTCTCGCACCTCTCCATTGCTCAAGGTTACCGTTTCCATAAAGCCTAAATAAATTATGAGATCGCCTTAGTTAGTTGCTGATGATGAGCGATCGTAGTCAAAGCTAAGTTGAGGGATGCTTTTAGAACGAAGATTGCGGGAGTTCATGGTGAGTGAATGATGAGAGAGGTGCGTTCTTCCGATCCTTTTGAACAATCGAGACAGCCCGTAGAATGGTCTTATCCAGAACGTCGCCAGGTGTAGTGTTCTTGCACAAGGCGGCCGCCAAGGCACCATTCTTGAGGGCTAGGTCAAGGATGAATGGATTCGTTAGATGCGTCAGTACAATAATAGGGACCTTCGGGGGGCGAGTTGGAACAAGTTGTACAAGGACTTCAAAACCTGACATATCTGCTAAATCGATTTCGAGCACGACACAGTCCATCTGCACAGTTTCGCAGACAGATATTCCGGCTTTTCCACTCGCAGCGTGGAAGATCACATAATCTGACGAGGATATCTTGAGGCGATCGCCGTAGTAGTTGCGGTCAATATCGCGGGAGTCAATGAGGAGAACCGATATTCGATCCTCGATACCCATAGGGGAGCGATAGTGTGAGCTGTCTGGTTGAAAGAGTCAACGAGGTAAAAATGCCCAATGAGGTCAGCGAGGATCATCCAGGCTTACCGTAACAATGAACACTAAGTGTGGGGCCACAGCGGGGTATCTGCGACACGGATGGAGCACCGTTAATCACCACTCATGCAAGCCGAAAGGCGGCATGTTTCTGACTTCTTCCTCGGAACGTAGCATACCTCAGCACCAGCCCCTGCAACCGCTGACGTTCCTCGCTTCTCAGCTTGGGAAATCGCACTCCAAAAGACTCGCTTTTGGTCCATGTCACTGCTGCACCGGAGATGCACAGTGGATCCTTGTCATCATCCACATCTAAGACGAGTGTGACGGTGGTGCCCGCAGTCGGCACAGGCCCTATGATTTTGCACCCCGTTTTGGACAAATCCACAAGCCGCCCTTGACCGCGAGAAAAGGCTAATGGCTCATCCGTCACATAGCAGACATGCATGGCGAGGGGGACGCGCTCGGCGTCTCTTCGGTCTAAGTAAGCTGCGTTGCGGCTTGATCCTACGTCGCCAATTACCCCCGATATGGCTTCCGGCATGTATTTCTCTAAATGTCTCGATTTCATAGGCGGCCTCCCTCGTTATTTAATGATACCCAATCGACCGCTTTTAGGTCATTCCCAGAAAGCATGATGAGGCTATCCACCGAAAGCCTTCTGGAAAACTTACCAGTCCTCATGCACGCCCACCTTCTAGGGAATAGTGTCCCCCTCCTTTGGGGAAGGCGGACCTATGCTCTTCTAGCTACCTTTCTAGCAGGGCATCTTTGCCGTGCGAGTGAAGGAGGCCGGGGATGGATACCCCACGACGCTGGTTCCTCTTCTGGCTCTGGGCAGTCAGTTCGTTCTGTGTACTTGGTGCTCTCGTGGGTTGCAGCGCCGTCGCACCCTCCGTTGCAACGATCTCAGCCCCGGTTTTTCTTCCGACTTCGGAAGATGTGCCCCGCCTTGCGGTGTTAACGCACGAACTAGACAGGAAGGCCTTGCAATGCGTTGACGCGGGAAACTGCGAACAGGTCTTTTTCTCCAGGGCGATGGCTAGTCTCTTTGAAAACCGGGAAGCCGCCCGCACTTCGTTTCGCCATGTGATCGAGCACAATCCTGCCAGCCCGCTGTCAATCTCAAGCGAAATGTGGCTGCGGCTACTCGGAGATGATGAAAACCGCGATGTGTCATTGAGCTCTGGCCCATTAAGCGACCTCCTGGCGCAGTTTGTACGGGAGTGGGTGGAGCGTCAGTTGAGTGAACGGACTACCTCAGCCACGTCGTCAGGGTCTATCCAAGAACACCCCATTGAACAGTCACGGTTTGTACAGGGGCTACACAAGCAAGTGCGCGACCGCGACCGCCAGATTGCGATCCTGAGTGGTCAATTGGAAGCTTTGAAGCTCATCGATGAAGACCACCAAGATAAAGCAAGGAAGGTGAAGCCACCGGCTTCGTTAAAAGCAGCAGAGCAGTATTCTCCATAACCCTCAACCGGGGGCCTACTTCACTCAAGGAGGCCGGCCATGCAACCACGGTATCGACCACGAATTGGAGTTAGATGTCCGGTGGTGGTTACGACCGGTACTCAAGTCGGTGCAGGATACATAGTGGACCTCACACTTCCGGGCTGCCGAATTGAAAGCCCTTTGGCAGTACAGAAAGCACAGCCCCTCCATCTCGAAATGTTTCTGCCGGGACTTTTATCGCCACTCATTGTCATGTTAGCGGTCATCCGGTGGACGGAAGGGAACCGTTGTGGTGCGGAGTTCATCAAAATGCATAAGTCGCAGCAACGGATATTGCAGCAATTCATGGTCGAGCACTGCTCTGAGGTTTCGACGATTAGCGTGGCCTCTCATAAGCTCTTATAAAAAAATAGAGGCGATGCAAATGTCGTTGGCCGACGGTGTACCTTCCTCTCTCGCAGGTAGTTTCTCCTCGATGCCCTCTCTGTTTTTATCGCTCCCGTTTCCGATTGACGCGGCCTCTAATCCCGTCAAAAAATTTCTCCTCCATTCCCATAAACAAATGTCGACGGCCTTCCTAGAAGGCCCGGGCCCCCTCTTCCGAAGTACCTCCTCCTGGTCTGTCGGGACCGCACTACCCGTTCTAAACTTTGGACAGCATCCATTAAGCACACTGTCTCACCGGATGCGCTAATCACAGGAGGCGTGTTATGGGAGCATTCAACGCTCTAGATGACCCAGAAAAGGAATATCGGCGCCAATTGCTTATGGATGCACGCAAAGGTAAGGCTGTGGCGAAAGAAGAGTTAGAGCGAGAATATCACGTACGGACGTATTCGGCCGCCGAACGGGCAAAGCTACATTATAAAGCTATGCCAACAAATAAAAGGAGTGGCTACCAAACTGGCAGATAGGCCAAGTAACGATGGAGGTCAGATGAGAGAATTACGGCTTGGCCAGATAGGGACCATTCGTCGAGAGATTCTAGGGAAAGCTTGTCGCCTTTGTGGTGGGCGAACATATCAGGTAATCTTCCGCACTGATGTATCGGACCATGCGGGCCTTTCTGCACGGTGCACTCACTGCCAGCGACCGCGAAAGTTAGATGAGGATTTAGGGAGGATCTTGTGGGTGTAAGTAACTCGTCCTCTATACCGGTATCTGTCCGCCAGAGAGAATTTGGAGGGTTACCCATGAAGAACATAACTCTGACAACCGTGAAGAGGCACAACGAACAGCACATGCTGTCCCTGGCAGAAGATCGGCGATCAGCCACCCGTTTCCTCGTTGAGTTTTGCACGTTGGCCTCTGACAAGAGCGGAATAAACGACCAAGTGGGGGTGATTCTGGACTTGTCTCTAACAGGGTGTCAGGTCCGAGTACCGCTCATGGTTTATCCAACACTGGTGATGGAATTACAAATCCATGCGCCCGATTTAAATCGGCCGATCTTTGTTGAAAAGGCAGCGGTGCAATGGGTCA
>JAICVE010000465.1 GCA_025935475.1 Nitrospira sp.
AAACAAGTGGCCTCGCATCTCGGCGGCACGCGAAACGGAACCATCGTGCACTGGCCCGGCGGCATCAAGGGTAAGGGCGAAATCCGGTCACAGTTCTGTCATGTGATCGATATCGCGCCGACCGTGCTCGAAGCAGCAGGTCTGCCGGAGCCGAAGGCAGTCAACGGTATTGTGCAGACACCGATGGAAGGCGTCAGCATGGTCTACACCTTCGACGACGCGAATGCCCCGAGCCGGCATACGACGCAGTACTTCGAAATTTTCGCCAACCGCGCCATCTACCACGAGGGATGGGTGGCCGCCACCGTGCACAAAGCCCCATGGGAAGCGACGCCACGACACAAGCTCACCGAGGATGTTTGGGAGCTTTACAATGTGGACGAGGACTTTAGCGAGACCAACGACCTGGCGGCAAGCAATCCGGAGAAGCTCAAAGAGCTGCAGGCGCTTTTCATGAAGGAAGCGGAAAAGTACCGCGTGCTCCCGATTGACGACCGAGTGATCGAACGGTTCGACCCCGCCATGGCGGGCCGTCCGGACCTCATGGCCGGCCGAAAGTCCTTGACGGTCTATTCGGGCATGACCGGCATGATGGAGAACGCCTTCATCAACGTGAAAAACCAATCGAAGACCATCACCGCCGACGTCGAGGTTGCTTCCAGCGCCAATGGCGTCATCCTCTGCCAGGGCGGACGCTTCGGCGGGTGGAGCCTGTACGTGGTGAACGGCAAGCCGGCGTACACCTACAACCATGTGGGTCTTCACCAGTACACGATCAAGTCTACCGAAGCGCTTGCGCCAGGCAAAGCGACCATCAAGCTCGAGTTCGCCTACGACGGCGGACGCGGCAAAGGCGGAACGGCCACCCTCTTCATCAATGGCAAGAAGGTCGGGTCCGGGCGCGTGGAGCAGACCAACGCCAACATCTTCTCGGCCGACGACGCCGCCGATGTGGGCGTGGACGAAGGGACCAACGTGAGCTCAGCGTACAAGCAACACGGGAACAAGTTCACCGGGAAAATCGAGAAGGTTCGAATCGACACCAAATGACAGCGACCCTTGGTGGCTGGAATCCTCGGTACGTCAAAGACTAGAAGGCGCGTGATTGTCTCGTCGTCAAAAGCCGGAGTCCACCACAGTGCGTCTCACTGTCAAGATCTGCGCCTTCACGCTGATCGTCCTGGTGATCGTCGAGTCGTGGGCGTGCCCGGCCGCGCAGGCGGCCGAAGGCGCGAGGAGCAACTACACGCCAGGAACATACGGCAGTCTGACTGTGGCCATGCAGCCTCAGCCGGGAGCTGGGTAAGAACACAACCATTCCAAGGTGAATATGAAGGTCCAATACACGCGTTCCATCCTCGCCATGGCGTTCTTTTGCGCGCTGGCTGCCACGACGACCGTCGCGCAGTCCGCCGACCCGCTGCCATCGTGGAACGACGGCAAATCGAAGCAATCCATCCTGAGTTTCGTGTCAAAGGTCACGAAGGAAGGCTCATCGGAATTTGTCCCACCCGCCGAACGCATCGCCACGTTCGACAACGACGGCACACTCTGGGCCGAGCAGCCCTTGTATTTCCAGCTTTTATTCGGCATCGACCGCATTAAGGAGCTTGCTCCGCAGCACCCCGAGTGGAAGGACAAAGAGCCCTTCAAGTCGGTTCTCGCGGGGGATCTTAAAGCCGCCTTTGCGGGCGGCATTAATTCGCTTGTCGAGATCGTGGGCGCCGGCAACACAAACATCACGCCCGACGAGTTCGATCAAATCGTAAAAAAATGGGCCGCGACGGCAACGCACCCGAAAACGGGGCGGCTATATACCGAGATGGTGTACCAGCCGATGATTGAGGTGCTGGCCTACCTTCGTGCCAATGGGTTCAAGACGTACATCACTTCAGGTGGCGGTGCTGATTTTATGCGCGCGTTTGCGGAACGCGTGTACGGTATTCCGCCCGAACAGGTCATCGGTAGTGTAGGCGAGGTCAAATTCGAGATACGCGACGGCACGCCTATGCTGATCAGGCAACCTATCCTGGGTTTCTTTGACGACAATGTATTCAAACCCGTCGCGATCCAGCGGAACATAGGCCGGCGACCGATCGCCGCGTTCGGCAATTCTGACGGCGACCTGCAGATGCTGCAGTGGACGTGTGCTGGTTCTGGCACGCGTTTTTGCCTCTATGTTCGCCATACGGACGGCGAGCGCGAGTGGAGCTACGACGTCACGCCGCTTGGCCGTCTTGAAAAGGGCCTGGAAGAAGCCAAGGCGCACGGCTGGACCGTCGTCGATATGAAGAACGAGTGGAAGGTAATTTATCCGTTCGAGAAGAAGTAGG
>JAICVE010000294.1 GCA_025935475.1 Nitrospira sp.
AGAGGTTGAGAAGGAAGAAGATTGAGACCCCTCGTGCGGGGAGCAGAAGCCCTGCACGCCATGCGGGGCTGGCCCCGCATCCGATCGGACAGGTAAAGAGTAGTTATGAGAGAGCGCTCGCTATACACTGCTTGGCTGGTTTACTTGTCACCGGAGAATGAATGAGTGTCTCATTCCCCATTCACTCGAAACTGAAGGACGGCTCGCCGGTGCAGTTGGTGCTGGCGGGTGACCGCGATATCGAACCGCTTCGAGCACTCTACCGCATGATCGTCGAAGAAGGGACCTCCTATCCTCATGACCGATTCCCGGATCATGGCGATTTCCTCGACTATTGGTTCCGCGGCAAGACGACGATTGCCGCCTACGTGCCTGATCGTGACAGAGCCTCTTCGATGGCCGGTGCCTTTTATCTAAAGCCAAACTGGCCTGGAAGGGCGCGGCAGGTGGCGAACGCCGGCTTCATCGTCGCACCTGAATGGCGCCAGAAGGGGCTTGGCTGGCTCCTAGGCGCAACGATGTTAGAGTATGCGCGGCAACTGGGCTACCGCAGCGTGATCTTCAACCTGGTCTTTTCGGAAAATGTGTGGGCGCGCCGCCTCTGGGAGCGGCTTGGCTTCAAAGAGCTGGCCGTGCTTCCCGGCGCGGTGCGGAAGAATGACGGGACGTATCAGGATGCGGTGATTATGTTTCAGTCACTGTTGTAGGGGCGGATCTCATCGACGGTTTCTCCAGAAATTGTTTCTTGACCAGACGCTCGACCGAGGCAAAATGACGGTCGGGGAGGTTTTTGAACCGCCGTTTACATTCGGCCAAGGCTTCATCGATGGATCTGAAGGGTTCGATCACGCTCATGAGGTGGTTGTAGTAGTCGCTGAGTTTCAGCTCGACGGTTCGCACGTGAGAAGGATTTCCGGCGATCACCGCAGCCGCCTTGGCTTGGTCGCCGTGATGCTCGATCAGCGCTTGGAAACACAGGCCCTTCAGGCGCTGTGTGACGGTGCTGCGGTCCCATCCCAAGATGTTGGCCGTGGCTTGCATGTCAAAGGCCTGTTGCCTCAGACACTCCAATACGGCCGTGTCCCCGGCGGCATCCGGAAACGTGGACCGCCCGCCGTCGTTGCTGGGTAACGTCTCGTCGAGGGCAAAGGCATGACGGGACAGGATGTTTCCGTCCGTGAGTGCCACGGCTCGTTCCAACACATTGCGGAGCTCCCGGACGTTTCCCGGCCATCGATAGGCGCTCAGCATCCGTAGGGAGTCGGCGGACAGTTGAGGACGTGGCTTCTTCATCCGCTGGGCGATATCGGCGAGGGCTGGTTCTGCAATCACCGCGATGTCGCCCGTCCGCTCGCGCAACGGCGGGAGCCGAAACACGAACCCTTTCAGTCTGAAATACAAATCTTCCCGGAACCAACCTTCGGACACGCCGCGTTGGAGATCCCGATTAGTGGCCGCGACGATCCGAACGTCGACGGCCGTGGGCGTCGTGGCACCCACGCGGTAAAAGGACTTCTCCTGGAGCACCCGAAGGAGTTTACTTTGGTGGTCCAGGCGCAGATCGCCGATTTCATCCAGAAAGATGGTTCCGTGATTGGCGAGTTCGAAATATCCCCTACGGTCGGCCGTTGCTCCCGTAAAACTTCCCTTGATGTGGCCGAACAATTCGCTTTCGAACAACTCGGGGGAAATCGCTGCCATATTTACCGCAACGAAGGCACGCCCGGCCCGTGGGCTCAAATGGTGGACGGCGCGGGCGAACAACTCTTTTCCCGTGCCGGGCTCGCCCAGGAGGAGCACGGTCAGCGGCGAGCCCGCTCCCTTTTTCAGGTCGCGAAACATTCTGAGCAGGTCGGGATGTTGTGTGATGATCCCTACCGCACGGCATTCATCCTTGAGCCGCTCCAGTTCGGTATCTGCGAGCGTGCGAGAGTCCGAACTGGCGGCACGAAGATCGGTCAGCTGCCGTTCCACTTGCTCGAGTTGGCGCCTGGCAGCCTGTTCCTGGGCTCTGCTCTCGCCGATTTCCGACTGCAGCAAGCGTGTGTCCCTGGCGAGCTGTTCTTGCTGTGCGGTCGATTGCGCCACTGCGGCCTTCGCGGCTTCCAAGTCTTCTTCGAGCGCTTCGGCGCGGCTTTCACGCAGCGTCAGCGTCTCGCGGATCGCGGCGGCGTCTTGCTGCACGCGCAACATGTCCTGTTCCAGCAGCATCATCCGGGGGCCGGCTGTCAAGTGAGTCCAGGCGACTGTCGCAATGACGACGAAGCCGGCGGCTGTTAACGGCAAGGACAAGGGAAGGACTACATGGATGCCCCACAATAGGGTACTCGTCACCGTCACATAGAGCACAAGGATGCTCCCGGCAAAGACAAGGCCTCTCGATCCTGGGAGACGCAACAGTCCCCAGCCGATGGTAGACGCCAGCAGCAGCGTGAGTCCCAACGCCGCCCATCGGCCTGTCACGACGATCTGATTCTCCGTAAGCAAGCTATTCAGGAGATGGAGATGCGTCACGATCCCGGCGACGGACTGTCCTGTCGGAAGGAGCCACGGACCGTGACTGATTTCGCTTGGAAGGAGGACGACGATCTTACCGTTGAACCGATCTTCGAGGTACCGGCGGTCATGATGCTGCATCGCCTCCCAGACCGAAGATAATGTGATCGTTGGCAGCGCCGAGAGCGACCCATCCCCGACCGGATTGAGCGTGACGGTTGACATCCGATCCGAGAGGAACGGTCGCTGAAGAACAAGCGGCTGTTGGCGATGGAGATCGTAGAGAACGGCGCCGAATGCCGGCACCGGCGTGCCTTCAACTGCGGACAACAACGGGATCCGTCGTGTTACCCGATCAGGCTGAGTGGAAACCAGGACGTGTCCCGTCATCGCTGCGCCGGTTTCAAGGGCGATGTCGGGGTCATGCACGAGCACGACCGGCCCGGCTGCGTGCAACGCCTCGATGAGCAGAGCATCGCTGGCGGCTCCGCCGAGGGACGAAGGGCTGGCATGGTCGAGGCGATGGTCGATCCCGATGGCCGACGCGCCGGCCTCATGGATCGCCGTGATGAATTGCGCCAGGACGGCCCGGTCGAGGATCGCTCCGAAACGCCCTTCGCTGTCCGGATCACGGATGACAATGTTCATCGCGTCGCTGGTCGCAATCGGGGCTCGAACTCGCAGCCAGGTGTCATACAGGGTCCAGTTGAGAGCGGTAAAGGTGACGGGCGCGAACATCCACAGTCCCTTGGCGAGCACCAAGGCCAGGAGCCCGATCGTCAGGGCCTGTAACAGGGGCACGGTGATGAACAGCCGCCAGAGTCTTGGCCAGGAGAGTGGCATCATCGTCGCTCCCCTGTGACGAACTCGGCTGAGAGGGCGTTCGCTTCCTGTTTGGGAAGTCCCTTGAGCATCGCCTTCGCCTTGGGAAGATCCCGTGGCAGGCCAATTCCTTTGCCGTATATGCGGGCCAAGATGCGTTTGGCGGGAACAAAGCCGTCCGCCGCCGTGACCTCAAAACAGTCGAGGATTGTCTTATCGTGTGTCGGCAGGACGTTGTCCCACCCCGTTTCATACAACCGTGCTAATTCGACCTGAGCCACCTCGCTTAAGGCATAGCCTTCCTTCAGCAGCGTAGACACGGCGACGTCGCGACGACGGTCCCTGAGGAGTCTGGTGCCGATGGTTTCTCCGGCGTCGGTCGGACTGTACTCCCGAAACTCCTCCCAGAGTTGACGGCGATATGCGAAAAAGGCGTCCTGGGCCTCCTTGCGCTTGCGATCCGGTTGGTCCGTCGACAGGGCCTGCCGCCGGAGCTTGCTGAGGAGGTCGGCGGACGGCTGATACCCGTATTCAGCGGCTTTGGCCCACCAGAACACCGCTTTGCCCAAATCCTTTTCGACGCCTTGGCCGCTTTTATAGGCGTTGCCAAGAAAAAACTGTGCCTGTTGCACGCCGCCCAATGCCGCCTCTTCCATGAGTTGAGCAGCCTCCCCTTCATGTCTCGACAGCTTCAACAGTAGCGCGAGGCGATAGCGGGCATCGGGGAAATAAGGTTGTAGCGTGAGCGCCTGTCGATACGATTGGACCGCCGCCTGTAAGTGACCCAATGAGTAGTGGACGCTCCCCAGACTATAATGGGCATCGGTGAAGCCCGGATCGAGCCTGACCGCCTCCTGCAGCACGGACCTGGCGGCGCGCCAGTCCTGCTTGGCGATG
>JAICVE010000009.1 GCA_025935475.1 Nitrospira sp.
GGAGCAACTTGGGGCGATGACGTGGGTCTGCTGTTGTTCGGATTTATTCCGATCCGACAAAACGACCGGTTCGTTGAAGCCTACAATGAAGCCGTTCAAAAGGCTGGAGCGTCGAGGTTGACAGACGTCACGATCTCAGAACGATGGTGGTGGGGGTATGTGATTAACGGTTATGTCTTCAAGGTTGAAGGCACGGCTGTGACCAATAAGTAATACCACCCGCAATTGAGGAGAACACTATGAAAACCGCTGGGCTACTTCTTGGAATATGTCTTGCCGTGACCACGGCCTGCGTCTCGACACCACTCAAGTTTCCGAGCGCACCCATTGGTCCGAATGAGAAGGCATTGGGAAAGACCGAGGCTACCAGCACCGGCATCATGCTGTTCGGATTTATTCCCATCAACCAAAACACTCGCTTTGAAGATGCGATTCGAGAAGCCGCCGCGAAAGCCGGAGGAACGAGGCTGACGGATGTCACCATCTCAGAACAATGGTTTTGGGCGTTGGTGCTTGATGGGTTTATTTTCAAAGTCGAAGGTACAGCGGTCGCAAATAAATAGCGAGCCGGTCACCCTTACGTGTATCCGTAGGAAACGAGCTTCGGCATATCAGCAGCATGGATGCGCCGAAGCTCATGACCGGTGGGCAAACCTGATAGACCCTCCAGCTGTGGCCAGCGCTCTTCCGGCGACTCCGCCTCGTGTAGCAACGCCCCTCCCTCAGCATCGTTTTGCTGTCTTCCTGAACGCGAGCAAACCCGGTAAAATTCCAATAGGCCCATGTTGCCCAAAAACGTGCTCGACCAATTCTTCGTCTTTCATCCGGAGCGCTGGCATGAGAAGGACTGGCGCGCCGCGAGCGGCCTTCCGCTTGAAGAGGTCTGGTTTCAGGCGGCCGACGGCGCGAAGCTTTTTGGATGGTATGTCGAGGCACGGGCGGATCGTCCCGTCATTATCTGGTGCCACGGCAATGCGGGAAACATCGTCCACCGGCTCGACAATCTTCGTTTATTGTTCCAGCGGGATCTGTCCGTGTTTCTGTTCGACTACCGGGGCTACGGCAGAAGTCAGGGTTTGCGGCCCAGCGAACAAGGACTGTATTTGGACGCGCTCGGCGCCCATGAGTATCTGACGCGTATCCGAATGATCAGACCGGAGCGCCTGGTCATCTTCGGGCGATCGTTGGGTGCGGCAGTGGCCGCCGACCTGGCCGTCCACAAGCCTGCGTCCGGACTCATTCTGGAATCGGCGTTCCCCTCTATCGAAGCGGTCGCCAAGTTCTATTATGGCGGCCTGCCGGTGCATTGGCTGCTGGGCGCCGAGTTTCGGTTGATTGATCGAGTCCCGGCCCTCTCGCTGCCCAAGCTCATCATCCATGGCGACCAGGACGATATCATTCCGCTTGAGATGGGTCGGCAGGTGTTCGAGGCGGCGAAGCCGCCCAAATCCTTTCATCTCATCCCGGGCGCAGACCACAATCACACGTACCAGGTCGGCGGAGCATCGTATTTCCAGGCGTTCGCCGACTTCGCCGCCCGTGCGATCCGCTCGTAGAACAAAAAAATAATTTGGCGCGCGGTGGAACTTTTGGTACAGTGCGCGGCGATGTCCTCACACCTTCTTCCCACGACCGGTCTGAACCACTGATTGCTCCCTATGGGAATCCTGCTAGCGCTCCCTCTGCTCCTCTTGTTGGTCGGGTGTGCCGGAACCTCGGCCTTCGACCCAGTGGGAAAAATCTCACATGACATGAGCACTCAAGCGATCCCGCCGCGCGTCCTGCTGGCAGACGCTGCAGACCTCTCGATTGCTGATCTGCCGTCGGTTGCCGCGCAACACCCGCCGCTCGGCGGTTATGCGGAGGAACTCTTCGATCCATTCGCCAAGGCTGACGAAGAAAGCGACGAGTACGACCCTTGGGAGCCATTCAATACCTCAGTATTCGAGTTCAACCGCAAGTTGGACAAGTACGCGCTAAAGCCTGTCGCCCAGGGCTACGACTTCATCATCCCTGATTTTGTGCAGGTCGGCATCAGCAACATGTTCTACAATTTGCGATTTCCGCAGAGGTTCTTGAACAACGTGTTTCAGGGAAAGGTCAAGGGCGCAGGGATTGAGGTCGGACGGTTTCTCTTGAACACCACCGTCGGGTATGCGGGGTTCCTGGATTTGGCGAAAGAGATCGATCTGGTCACGCCCGATGAGGATTTCGGACAAACGTTGGGGTTCTATGGCATGAAGCCGGGCCCCTATCTTGTGCTGCCGTTCCTCCAGCCCTTTACGGTTCGAGACTTTGCCGGATACGTCACCGACATCTTTCTCAATCCGATCAACTGGCTGGTTGCGCCCATCATCGAGGTCGAGGGCATACCTTCGTTGATCGCCCACAAAAACCGCACGACGACGTCCCTTCTGCAGATCGGCGTACGCGTCGGTGAGATCGTGAACGAGCGGTCGAGGAATCTCGAGAAATTCCAGGGCGTTGAGGAAGCGACGCTCGATCTCTATACGGCCGTGCGAAACGCCTATTTACAATCACGGACGAGAGCGATTCGAGACTAACAGGCTTCGATCTCATCCCTGAGATCGCGGAATGACTCCCAATTCCCGGCCGACCTTGGCAAAAGCCGCGAGCGCCCGTTCAAGCTCTTCGCCAGTGTGAGCGGCCGACATTTGGACGCGGATTCTCGCTTGCCCCTCCGGGACTACCGGATAACTGAACCCCACGACATAGACGCCTTCAGTCAGCAACCGGTCGGCCATCGTGGCGGCCAGGGAAGCGTCGCCCAGCATGACGGGAATGATCGGATGATCTCCCTCGACCAGGCGAAATCCAAGCCCGGTGAGCCGCGCGCGAAAGAACGTGGCATTTTCGCGCAATCGGGAGCGCAAGGCCTCACCCTCTTGAACGAGGGCCAGCGCCTGAAGGGCGCCGGCGGCAACCGCTGGAGGCAGCGCATTGGAGAACAGGTATGGCCGCGAGCGCTGGCGAAGGAGGTCTACGACCTTTGCGCATCCTGCCGTGAATCCTCCGGTCGCCCCGCCGAGCGCCTTGCCGAGCGTACTCGTGACGATATCGATGCGATCGGCGACCCCAAAGTGTGTGGGGGTGCCCCGTCCTTGTGCTCCGATGACTCCGGTGGCATGGCTGTCGTCGACCATGACGGCGGCTTCGTATTGTTCTGCGAGCTCGACAATCCGGTCGAGCTTCGCCAGATCACCGTCCATGGAGAACACACCGTCCGTGGCGATCAGACGTAGGCGAGAGGTTCGCGCGTCGTTCAGTTTCGCTTCCAAATCTTTCATGTCCGAATGGGCAAATCGCAATCGTTTGGCTTTGCACAGCCGGATGCCGTCGATCACGCTGGCATGGTTGAGTGCATCGCTGATCACGGCGTCTCGATCATCGAGCAGGACCTCGAAGAGGCCTCCGTTCGCATCGAAGCAAGAACCGTAAAGAATCGTGTCCTCGGTCCGAAGAAAGGCACTGATCGCGCGTTCGAGGTCGTTATGGATTTCCTGCGTGCCGCAGATGAAGCGCACCGAGGCCATGCCATAGCCGTGAATCCGAAGCCCGTGGGCGGCTGCCTCGACGATGTCCGGATGATTGGCCAGGCCCAAGTAATTGTTGGCACAGAGGTTCAAGGCCCGTCCCTGCGAGACCCGGATTTCAGTCTGCTGCGGACTCATGAGCTGCCGCTCGGATTTATACAACCCCTTGGCGCGAATCTCGGCTAATTGCTGGTCTGCGATGTGATTCAGAAGCGAGTCAGCCATGGGTGCACCAGCCAGTTACAGAGGTCGGAGGTAAACCACTCACCTTGCTCATCTCAGGGAAAGAGGACGACTTTCCCGCATTGACCCGACTTGATCAAGTCGAAGCCCTTGGCGAAGTCGCTCATGGGAAACGTGTGTGTGATGATCGGCTTGATGTTGAGACCGGCTTTGAACAGCCCGGCCAGCCGGTACCAGGTGCTGAACAACCGCCGGCCGGTGATTCCATGCACCCGGATGCCCTTGAAGATAATATCATTCGCCAGATCGCAGGTGACGGGGCCGGTTGGAATACCAAAGAGTGTCACGCGTCCGCCATTCTTCACCGCGTTAAAGGCAAGATGAAGGGCTGACGGATTGCCGGACATTTCCAAAGACGCATCGACGCCCTCACCAGTGGTGATTTCTTGAATGGCCGCAGCCAGCGATGCCGGTGTCTCCGCCTTGGCATTCAAGACATGATCGGCTCCGACCTGCTTGGCGAGGCTCAAACGGTATTCGCTGACGTCTGAGGCAATGATCGTGGCCGCGCCCGAGGTGCGCGCGACCGCGGCGGCAAAGAGCCCGGTCGGTCCGCATCCCGTGATCAGCACCGTATGCCCCGTGAGATCGTCCACGAGGGCCGCATCGACGGCATTTCCGAGCGGCTCTTGAATCGACGCGTATTCGGGGGCGATGGCGGGCGAAGTGTGCCAGAGAACATTCTCCGGCAGCACGACATATTCCGCAAAGGATCCATCACGATCCACGCCCAGAATCCGGTAATTGCGGCAGACGTGAGCCTGGCCGGTGCGGCACTGAAAGCAGGTTCCACACGTGAGATGAGATTCTGCCGCAACGTAGTCGCCGGTCCTGACGAGCTTCACCGACGAGCCAACCTCGACCACTTCTCCACACATCTCGTGACCGATAATGCGTGGAGGATGGATACGGCTATGCGCCCAAGGATCCCAATTGTAGATATGGGCATCCGTGCCGCATAACGACGTCGCCTTCACGCGGATCACCGCGTCGTGTGGCCCCGGCGTGGGGTCCGGACAGCTTGTCGCCGTCAACCCAGGCTGAGGCGCAGTCTTGATAAGGGCGCGCATGCCTCCATTGTATCCCACTCACCTCCTCTTGCCTAACACGACGGAAAAATACGGGTTGCGCAACTGTCGGCGGCCTAGGTAGGATGCCGCCTATGCTGGCGCGATGGTGTCAAAGCCTGACATGTTTCGCAGCACTCACGTGCGTCACGCTCTTGCTCGCAGTTCCGCCCCTGTTCTCCGCTTCCTCGGCTTCCAGTCCGGTCCCCCGATGGGCACGCTTTGAACTCCATCAGCAGGATTCGGACGGTGACCTGCAGACCGGTAAGCCGCTCACACTGCTTATTACGCTCGGCGGGGTGACGTCGGGACCCGTGCCAATCATCGCTCTGTGCGAATCCATCTTGTTTGAGCCTCAGATCATCACGCTCGAGCCGGATGGCGAAACGTCCACGCTCAAGGCGGAAGTCACCCTCGATCCGATGCCCACGAGCCGGACGTCTGTTCATCAGAAAGCCGCCCGCATTCAGGTCACGTTTGCCAAATCGCGTCCGGAAAAACTCGAGCGGATCATGAAGCGTATTGTCTACGTGACGTTAGACCGTCAGGAGCCCGTCAGCGATACCAGCGAGCCGCCTGCTGTCCGTCCAGAAGAACCCTCCTCGAGCGATCTCATTGTCGATGAGCCCCAACCAGGCGGGACGCCGGTCGATACAGGCGCCCTGATCGAAGAAGATCTCATGCCGCTCGACGACCCCAGTCACGGGAAGGCCTATTGGCAGCAGGTCAGTCTTCTGGTCAGCCGCAGCTGGGCACGGCAGGTGCGTGGCGTCAGGCGAGGCCCTAGCAGCGAAACCGTGCGCGTGCGGTTCAAGCTGTATCCGAACGGCCGCGCGCAATTGATCCAGATTGAAAAAGGATCGGGGGTCCGTGAGATTGATGAGGCAGGGATTTATGCGGTGGTCAACGCTCAGCCATTTCCGCCGGTGCCCGGAGATGTGGCAGACGAACCGGTCGACGTTCACGTCCGCATGAGGACCGGAGCTCGAGGAAAAACGCGTGACGTGCAGTCGGTAGGGAACACGTCGAACGGGAAGCCGGAAGCGCCCGCGAACGTGAAGAAGTAACGCTGGCTCCGGAGGGAAAGAGGCTGGGGGGATGATGATCGCACGCATGGTCCGTATCCCACGATGACCTATCGAATGAAGCACTATCAAAAGACTGCGGACGGCTATCAGGCGGTCAGTGAGCTGACGCTACGCGGAGTAACCAAAGACATTACATTGGTTGGGAACTTCAACGGCGTTGCGAAAGATCCGTGGGGGAATCTGAGGGCCGGATTCAACGCCGAGGGTAAAATGGATCGCAAGGATTTCGGGATGGTCTGGAGCAAGACACTCGACGGCGGCGGAGTCGTCGTGGGCGACGACGTCTTGATCAAGCTCGACATCGAGTGCATCAAGGCGAAGCCCTAACACACCCCTGATGACCATTCGCCCGCTCGCCATGACGTCGTGCTCATCGCAGGCATATGCCGCCCGCTCATCACCATGAGGGCAATGGTTCTCGGGAACATCGGCGACGTGGCTGACGATCCTCTCGTTGTCCAGCATGTTCAGGTTCCCGAACCTGGACCCGGCGAGGTGCTCGTTGACGTCAGCGTGTGCGGCATCTGTCGAACCGATTTGCATGTGATCGAGGGCGAGCTCGAGCGCCCGAAATTGCCGCTGATCCCGGGTCATCAGGCTGTCGGCATCATCAGCCGTGTCGGCTCTGGTGTGACGACCAGGCGGGCCGGCGAGCGAGTGGGCATCGCCTGGCTGCAGGGTACATGTGGACAGTGCCAATTTTGCAAAAGCGGCCGGGAAAATTTGTGTCTGGCAGCCCGCTTCACCGGCTATCAGGTCGACGGCGGTTACGCCGAATGTGCAGTGGTCCCGGCACCGTTTGCGTATCCGATTCCTCCGGCATTTTCCGATGAAGAAGCCGCGCCGCTCCTCTGCGCCGGCATCATCGGGTATCGCGCCTTGCGGCTCAGCCGGGTTCAGCCTGGGCAGCGGCTTGGCATGTATGGATTCGGTGCATCCGCCCACATCGCCATTCAAATCGCCCGCCATTGGGGATGTGACGTGTACGTGTGTTCGCTGAAGGCGGAACATCGGGCATTGGCTCTCGACATGGGCGCCGCCTGGGCGGGCGAAGCCTCGGAAGCCCCTCCCGTTCCGTTACATGGGTCGATTATCTTTGCGCCAGCCGGCGAACTGGTCGTGCCAGCCTTGCGCGCCTTGGAGCGCGGAGGGACTTTGGCGTTGGCGGGCATTCACATGAGCACGATTCCGCCGATCGACTATGATCGTGAACTCTTCGGCGAGCGGACAATTTCGAGTGTGACCGCCAACACGCGCCAGGATGGGATGGATCTTTTCCGGGAAGCGGCAGCAATCCCCATCAGGCCCCGGACGCAACGGTTTCCGTTGGCTCACGCCAATCGAGCGTTGCAGTGTTTGAAGGCCGGTGGGATCAACGGGGCGGGTGTGTTGGCCATCCATTAGAGATGTACAGAGACATAGAGACGTGGAGGACTCCAGCGTGCAGGGGCGTGCGAACAAGACCCTAGATGTTAGGATCGGGCGATGCGCCGGCTGGTAAGACTGCTGTGCCTCGGGATAGTCGGACTTGGGATGGCAGATTCCTCGGTGGCACTGGAATTTACCGCCGACCAGATCACCAAGATCGATGGCAGGACTCATAAAGCATTCATCTATTACCGAGATCAAATGTGGCGCATTGAGCACCACTCGCTCGGCCCCGTCAATGTCACGATTGTCCGAAAGGACAAACAGCAGGTCTGGCTGCTCCTGTCACGGATGAAGCATTTCAAAACGCTGCCCTATGACGCCGAGCAGGACCTCCATGTCACACCGGGGCTCGAAGGGGAAATTCAACGACAGGAGATTGGGACGGAAGTGCGCGAAGGGCATCCCACGATCCTGTACGAAGTGACGACAAGGCAGGGCGAGCATGTGGAGCAGTACTACCAATGGGTTGCGACCGACCTTCACTTTCCGATGAAGCTGGCCAAGAAAGACGGCAGCTGGATTGTCGAGTACCAACATGTAAAAATGCGATCCGTGTCCGACTATCTTTTTAACCTGCCGGTGAACTTTCAGCCGCTGGAGGAGTTCGACAAAGATCCAAGCGGCCAGCCGAAAGCACCGTAACAAGACCAGGGAGGATTCACAGTGAAAAGGGCGAGTCTCGCGGCCATGTTCGTCGGGGCGGTGTGTAGTGCAGGTCTAGCGGCCTGGGGGCTGGATGTTGCAGATGTGACGAGGGAATGGACGCCGGAAGGAAAGAAGATTGCCGCTGAACGGGCCAAGCTTCCGGCGCACGACGAAATGATCACAATCCCTGCCGGGATCTTCATCATGGGGAGCGACAGGAAGGTGGACCGCAATGCGTACCCGGCTGAGTTCCCGCAGCGAAAAGTATACCTCGACGCGTATGACATCGATAAGTATGAGGTGACGACGGTGCAGTTCTTAAAATTTGTTCTGGCAAGCAATCGCGATCCATTGATCGACTGGCAATACGACGGCGGAAATTTTCAGGAAACGATGGCCAGCCACCCGGTCATGCACGTCTCATGGTTCGACGCCGAGGCCTATTGCCAATGGGCCGGCAAGCGCCTGCCGACATCGGCCGAATGGGAAAAGGCTGCCCGTGGAGAGGACGGAAGAATCTATCCTTGGGGAAACGAACCGGCTGGGCTCAGCCGAGCCAACTTTGGCCGCACGGGATTGTCAGGACCGGTGCGCGACCGTCCCGAGCGCTTATTGTTGTATCCCCCCATTATTTCGGTCGACAAGTATGAGAATTCAGTAAGCCCGTATGGCGTCTTTCAAATGGCCGGCAATGTGGCTGAATGGACGGCCGACTGGTATGACCAGAACTACTACAAGAAGGCGCCAGACCGGAACCCCAAGGGTCCAGAGAAGGGCACGCAGCGAGCCTTCCGGGGCGGGGGCTGGATCGACAGTACGCCTTCCGTGCGTCCGGCGCAGCGGAATGGCACCGAGCCTCACACCAAAATGAACTGGCTTGGCTTTCGGTGTGCACGTGATGTCAAGGATCCGGCGGAGGCGTCTAAGCCGACCCAAACGAGTGCGCAATAGACCGAGCCAGCTCAGGCTTCTGGTTGTTGAGGGACCTTGGCTTGCCGCAGGGTGTGGACTTTCTCGCTGAATTCCTTGACGAGAATGCCCATCTTCGGGTGTGAAGGCTCGAAATCGACCTGAAGGTCGTGGTGTTTGAGCCCTTCCGTCGCGGTAGGGCCGATGGATGCCACGACCATCTTTCTGCAGGCCTCTCTAAACGGTCCTACCGTATGGGCGCGCTCCGCCAGCTGCATGACGTGATCGATTTGGGCGGCATTCGTAATCATCATCGCGTCCATCGTCCCTTTGAGTACCTCCTCGATCGCCGCTTCAATCGGCCCGGTGTCTTCCGGAAGCGCCCAGCGATAGACGGGCACTGAAAATACCTCGGCGCCGCGTTTCTTCAAATCTTCGATCATCTCCGGCTTGGACACCCCGTATTCCTGTATGGCGATTTTCAACCCTTGCACGGGGCGGTAGTAATCCAGAGTCGCGATCACGTCCTGCCAAGTGTTGGGCTCCGGCACCGTGATATTGGCCTCTAGACCCATGGCCTTCAGGACGGCCAATGGCTTCGGGCCGCGGGTGACCACGATGGTTTTCTTGAGTGCCTCGATGATTTCGGCGAGCGGGTAGCGCGCCTGCAGCACCTCAAACAGCGCCTTGGCTCCAACGCCTGTCATAAGGATTAAAAGGTCGACCTGATGGAGAATCAGTTTCACTCCGAAGCGAAAGACCGCGCCATTGTCTTGAAGGGGGATTGGAATTTCCCTCAGGGCCGGCACGACCAGCGGCTCTCCGCCATGCCGCCGGATCAGTCTCGCCATGTCCGTGGCCATGCGGCTTTCAAAGGACAACACCCGTAACCCGTGAAAGTCCGTGGGGAGGGGCGGTGGCGGTGCCGGAGACGTTTCGGCCTGTGGCGTAGCGACTGCCTCAGGTTGCTGTGAAGGGGCGGGCTTGTCCGGTTCGCCGCAAATCGACAGGAGCGCCACAATATCGGATGCCTCTTCGAGCAGGGCTTGGATCGGCTGGTCCTGATCGGTGCCTGCCGCAGCGAGCAACTCGAGCCAAAAGACACAATCGTCGGCGTCACCCGAGGCGAGATTGCGGTTACGGTGAAAATCGTCCTCCGACCAGGCCCGGGCGAGCGCGCGGCAGTTCGCAGCGAGAGTGGTGGCTGCTTTCACCAGCGGCGTTTGAATGGCGAGGGTTTCCGGAGTCTTTGGAAGCGGGCCGCAGAGCTTAAGGATGCCGATAGCAAATTGTTTCGTCTTGTTTCTGAGCTGATCTGTCTGGTCCGATCCGGTCATGACACGGTTGTACCACGCGATGGTGCGGAGTCTCAGTGCAAATGATTATTTCGCATCGCGGGCGCAGCGGAATCCGGTGGATTCGTTTCTGACGAACGGGTCGCTGTCGACGCGCGTGAAGATGCGCACGGTCGGCGTTTCGTTCTGCCAGCCTGATCCCCTGAGCACGCGCTTGGTGCCCGTCTCAGGCCCCTTCGGGTTCTTCTTCGGACTTTTCTCGTAGTAGTGGGCATCGTACCAGTCATTGACCCATTCCCATACGTTGCCAGCCATATCGTAGACGCCATATGGACTCTTGCCTGCTTCATAACTGCCAACCGGCATCAAGGTCTTCTCACCAATCCACTGTTGATTGTAATTAAGATGTTTGGCGGTGGGCTCCACATTGCCCCATGGAAAGCGCCAATCGTGGTTGCCTTTCGCGGCTTTTTCCCACTCAGCTTCGGTCGGCAGCCGTTTGCCTACCCATGTGCAATAGGCGGCAGCATCGGCCCAGTCCACGTTGACGACTGGGCGGTCGACGAGCACCTCGGTAATTGCGTCTCCTTGCCAGAGGTTCCTGGTAGGATTCTTGGGATTCTGAGGTACGCGGTGCCCGGTGGCCTTGACGAAACCCAAGTAGTGCCCGTTGGTCACCTCGTACGCATCGATCTCAAAGCCGTCGAGATACACTTCATGTCGCGGATACTCGTCACGACCTCCATCGCGGTCTCCCGGCGGTACACCCATCGGGAACGGCCCGGCAGGGATCAAGACCATCGGAGGAGTCTCTGTTCCCGGCGACACTGGCTCCTTGCCGAACAGGACGTCGGGGACGAAGAAGAGTGTCCAGACAACGAATAGGAAAAGGAAAGGCATGAAGAACTCCTCTGTCTCTTGCGCAGACGCATGGTAACACATCGTCAATCCGAGCGGCAGCTTCAGGCCGAGCAGCTTCATGATGCGGGCGAAATTCAGTTTGACGGCGCTCTAGAGGCCCACCTACTATACGGCAGCAGGCATCAACAACAACTGAGGCCTGCGGAGGGAGTCTCGTGGATCGAGCCCTGCATCGAGGTTTTCGCCATGTGGCCTTGCGCGTCACAAACCTCGCGCGCTCTCGCGCGTTTTATGAGGGGCTCCTCGGAATGAAGGTCGTCTGGGAGCCAGATGTCGACAATGTGTATCTCAGCTCGGGAGACGACAACCTCGCGCTCCATCAAATCTCACAGGGCGAACTCGCCGCCTATCAGCCTCCGAAGGCACAGTTACTCGATCATATCGGCATCATTCTTGAGGATCCCGGTTCTGTTGATCGGATGTACCGGGAGATCGAGGTGAAGATCGTCTCGTTAGGCGGGGCGATTGCCAAGGCTCCGAAGCCACATCGGGACGGCAGCTATTCGTTTTATTTTTCCGATCCAGATGGAAACGTCATTCAAGCGCTGTACGAACCGACGATCAGTCAACGGGCCTAGATGAGCACGACCTGGACCAAGTTGCCACGCGAACACTTTCTGAGTCTTGCTCCCTGGTGTTGGGTGCAGCTGGAAAGCGCGGAGCCGCCAGGTCCCTTTCCCTTTGTCGGCGGACTTGCTCCTGACGTCGTCGCTGCCCTGCAAGAGGCCCACTCCCTGTTGGCCAGTTCGATCGATACCGCCATCAGCGACGTCTTCTCCAAGCGGGCGCCGGTCGACGATCCGGACCGCCAACGGCGGCTCGAAGACGCGTACGCCGAGGTCGTCAACGCCCGTCCCTACCTGAGCCGGCACATTCGATGCGGCCGCAGGTCAGACGGAAGCTTCCAATGGGAACTGCCGTTCGAGCCGGCTACATCCTCGACCGTCATGAACGGCGGACTGCGCATCTTCCATTCCGTCAAACGGCAAGCCATTCCGATCGGGTTCGATCAACGGCCGCTTGGGCCAATCGTCGGGAAGTTGATCGGTATGTTGGACGGGAGTCATCGGACGGAGGAGATCAATACCATCGTCGTGTCTGCACCCCGGGAGGCACAGCCGGTTCTTTCGCGTCTGATGGATCTCTTGCAACAGTATGAGTGCCTCAGCAGTTCGCCGGTCAGTATAATCCGGCAGCGATGGTTCGACGTCGTACAGGACCGAGAAACGGTTCATCTCGGGCATGCGGCGCTTCTGTATCGCCAACAGGACAATGTATTCCTGTTCGATCCCTGGCTCCTTCCCTGGTTTGCCGAATCGTCGGTGCCGTCGTTGTGGACCTCGCTTCTGCCCAAGCCTGCCGCGATCTTCCTCACGCATGACCACGACGACCACGTCGATCCACGCACCTTGCTCCACCTGCCGAAAGATACGCCCGTGATCGTGCCGAGCCGTCGAAACAAAAAGCAGTTCTTTTACGATTATTCGGCGCTCCTTCGAGAGTTGGGCTTCGGCCGGGTTGTCGAGCTGGCGCACGGAGATGTTTGGCCGTTCGAAGGCGGGACCATCGTCTCCGTCCCGTTCTATGGCGAAGATCCCTGCGATCTTGAGATGCCCCGCAACTGCTATTTGATCAGCGATCGCGGTCAGAACGTTTTGGTCCATGCGGACAGCGGCCCGACGAACGACGGACGATCGCCCTTAAAGGATGACGTGATTCGACAGTTAGTCGACAAATTCGGTCCGATCCGGCTGGTGTTTGCTTCGCAGCAGCAATTGCTCGAGATCCGCAGTCTTGCTGCGCATGCCCCGTTGTCGCATCCGGGGAAATGGCTGGATGTCGGGGAGAATGGGTATCTCACGAACGGCTATCTGGCCGAGCTCTGTGCCACCGCCCGAGCCAACCTCTTCGTCTCCTATGCTACCGGCGGCGCCGATTGGTATCCGGACCATCTCTCTTTCATGTTCAGCCAGCGCAATCCCGCCCGAACGGCATTGCTCACGGCCCATTGGGAGCCGCCCGAAACTCTCAAGACGCTTCTCGAACCCAACGGCTGCAGGTATCATTACGGACGCGCGCTCGAAGTGTTCAGCGACCGGGGTCTCGGAAACATCGAGATCCGGTCGGACATCGACAGACTCGGGCCATTGAACCTGTATCGCGCCGCGCACGGCGAGCCGCCCTTCATGAAACAAGGCCGCGGAAATTGACCATCGATCCGTTCATCGAGGACGCACTATGACTTCAGGAAGACCGCTTACTCTTGTCACAGGCGCAGCCGGATTCATCGGGTTTCACGTCGCGCGGCGTCTCCTCGACCGTGGCGACCAGGTCATCGGTCTCGATAATGTGAACGATTATTACGATGTCCGGCTCAAGGAGGCGCGTCTCGCTGAGTTGACCCCGCTGAACGGATTTCAGTTCGTCAAGCTCGATTTGGCGAATCGCCAGGGGATGAAGGAATTGTTCATCGAGTACCCGATCCGGCGCATCGTGCATCTCGCCGCCCAGGCCGGCGTGCGGTATTCGCTCGTCAATCCGCATGCCTATACCGACAGCAACATCGAAGGCTTCATGAACATCCTGGAAGGGTGTCGCCAGGTAAAAGCCGAGCACTTGGTCTACGCATCGTCAAGTTCCGTCTATGGCGGCAATACTCACATACCATTCTCCGTTCATGACAATGTGGATCACCCCGTCTCGCTGTACGCGGCAAGCAAGAAGGCCAATGAACTGATGGCGCACTGCTATGCACATCTGTACCGCATTCCTTGCACGGGATTGCGGTTCTTCACGGTGTACGGACCCTGGGGACGACCTGATATGGCGCTGTTTCTGTTTACGAAAGCCATTCTCGAAGGGCGACCGATCGAAGTGTTCAATCACGGGAAGATGCGGCGGGATTTCACCTATGTTGACGACATCGTTGAGGGGGTGGTTCGGACCCTCGATCATACGGCCCAGCCGAACCCGGCGTGGTCGAGCGACAAGCCGGATCCCGGAACCAGTTCAGCACCCGCTCGGATTTACAACATCGGAAATCACCAACCGGTGGAGCTTCTGCACTTCATTGAGGTCTTGGAACGGACCCTGGGGAAGAAGGCGGATATGACGCTCATGCCGCTGCAGCCGGGCGACGTGCCTGCGACCTATGCCGACATCGAGGACTTAGACCGCGATGTCGGCCTCAAGCCCTCCACGCCGATCGAAGTAGGAGTTCCTCGCTTCGTCGAATGGTATAGGAGCTTCTACAAGGTGTGACGCAAGGCGTCAGCCTCTCCAGCTGCGCGCCTTGCGGTGAGCGGTGCTCCTGCGCTTATTGGCAACCAACCGGAACAAATCCCGTCCCAAAAAACCGGGATAGGGTTTGGTACCGAGCGTTGTCATAGAACGAAAAGCTTGAGCCCCGCTGGTTCCGCCCTGTCAGGTCTCCACCGTAAGACGGATCCGTCCCATAGAAAAACCCGCCACGGGTTTTTTGGACGAGATTGATCCATTCGCCATAGAGCGAGCAAACCTCGGTTTGTATCGATCCGCCGGTTAAGGCAATGCTTGAATGCCAGTCCTGAGCCCATCCCGGGACTGTCTGTCCTCGCGAAGCGCGATCCATGGAGTATGGCATGTCGGAGGAGGGCATCGCAGCGTAAGGCGACCGATACGTCGGCATCTGGTCCAACGAAGGGACAACTGACAATTCTTTGAGGGCCAGGAGCTTACACCCGGCACGTTCCTTGTTGGTATAGATCGACGATCCGTCCGCTTGCGGGCATTCCCACATTCGTGCGGGATCGAATTTCACCGTCTCATTCGTGTCGGCGATTGCCGGTGGGGCGGCCAGGACGACCGCGGCCGCTGCGGTAAGTGTGAAAACCGTGAAGAGCCGCATACAACACCTCCCATAAAGCTGTGTCACCGTCGCTTCCATGTCATTGGCGATAGGCTCGATATAGGCTTTGGCTGTCATCATGATGAGGTGCTGACAAGCTATGCCAATGCCGAAGAAGCCGTCTATTCATCTTTGGAGGGGGATCTTCATGATCGGATGAATAGCTGTGAAGTCGCTGTCAGAGCCGATTTACAGGAGCCGGTCAACCGCTGCCTCGGGGGTCAGGTGTTCAAGGCTCTGAATGATGCAATCCGCTTCGTGCAGTTTATCAAGGGGATAAGTGGTGGCAAGGCCAAGTACACGCATGCCCGCGGCTCTGGCTGAGCGGATACCCGCAAGGGAGTCTTCAAGGACCAGGCATTCGCCGGGGACAATGTCGTGCTCTGATCTGTGGCCGGCATTCAGCCGTTCCCGAGCAAGGAGATAGATCGCCGGATCCGGCTTTCCGATCGGACAATCCTCGGCCGCCACAATCACGTCGAAATCGCATTGAATCTTCGTTCCGCTCAGCGCCTCGTCGATCTGTGCTCGGCGGCCGCCAGAGGCGATCGCGAGTCGGTAGCGGCCTTTCGCCGCTTTCACAAAGCCGACGACACCCGGAAAGAGTTCGGGCTTGTGTAGAGCGGCGTGGGCACGAAAGAGTTCCGCTTTCCGCTCGCCGATCCGGAACACTTCCGCCTCGTCACAAGTCCCGTCTCGTCGCGCCAATAGCATTCTCGTGCATGTCCGCTCATCCATCCCCAGATAGGCGCCATAATAGTCCTCCTTGGTCAGCGCCAGTCCGGCTTCGGCGAGCGCCTGCTGAAAACAGCAGACGTGTGGTGTCTCATCGTCGGCGATGACGCCGTTGAAGTCAAAAATGATCGCACGAATCACGGGCGCCACTCTACCGAACCTCGTGCGAAGGCCACAAGCGGCAGACCTTGTTCGTTTCCCCGGGCTGGAGTATTCTCGCGCCGGGACCGGCAGTTTCCCCGCGTGTCGCGCGCATTGATTGTGAGTGGCCATGACTGACTACGGCGTGTTGGGCAATCTCCTCGTCATTTTTTCCGTCTCGATCGCCGTTGTCTTCGTCTTCCATCAGTTCAGGCTTCCATCCATCGCCGGCTTCTTGGTGGCTGGTGCATTGATCGGACCGCACGGCCTCAATCTCATTGCGGACATCGGCACCGTGCAGGTGCTCGCCGAAATCGGAGTCGTGCTTCTCTTATTCACGATCGGCATTGAATTTTCCCTTGTGCAGTTGGCCTCGCTGCGCCGGTTGCTCTTCATCGCCGGGCCCATCCAGGTCGGCAGTGTGCTGTTGATCGCATGGTTCGGAGCCGTAGCGGTGGGATTGACCTGGCAAGAGGGTATTTTCTGGGGGTTTCTCATCTCACTCAGCAGTACGGCGATCGTCTTGAAAGCGCTGGCCAATCGAGGGGACAGTGATTCGATCCATGGGCGGACGATCATCGGGATTCTGATTTTTCAGGATCTGGCGGTGGTGCCCATGATGCTGCTGACGCCGATCTTGGCCAGTCGGGGCGAAGGGTCGGCGGGCTCCATCTTCTACACATGGGCACAATCGATTCTCGTTGTGGGGCTGATCATCGCTGCTGCCTGGTACGCGGTTCCCAAACTGCTGGAACACATCGTGCGGAGCCGGAGCCGCGAACTGTTCCTGTTGACGATCATCGTGCTCTGCCTCGGCATCGCCTGGCTGACCTCCCTCGGCGGTCTCTCACTCGCCTTGGGAGCGTTTATTGCGGGACTGGTAATTTCTGAGTCGGAATACAGTCATCAGGCAATGGCTGATGTGCTTCCGTTTCGCGACAGCTTCAACAGCCTGTTTTTCGTGTCGATCGGCATCTTGATGAACTGGCGGGTCTTGATTGACCACCCCGTCTTGGTCGTGGGCTTGCTACTGGCCATTCTCTCAGTCAAATTCGTCACGGGCGCAGCCGCGTCCCTTGCGATGAACATTCCTCCGCGCTCTGCGTTCATGGTAGGGGTGGCGCTGGCACAGGTGGGGGAGTTCAGTTTCTTACTCGCTCAACAAGGTCAGGAAAGCGGCTTATTACGAGGTGATCCGTATCAAGTATTTCTGGCCGTGTCGGTCCTCTCGATGATTGTGACGCCCTTCTTAATGCAGTGGTCTCCCGTGATGGCCCGGCGGATCGAAGCCGTGCAGCGCCTCCGGCATTGGTTGCCCACGAGGACGGAAGCGCACGTGCTTCAGACAGAAGGGAGGCAGATCCGGCTGAAAGATCATGTGATCATCGTCGGTTACGGGCTCAACGGCCGTAACCTGGCACGCGTGCTCAGCGAAACCGAAATTCCCCACCTGGCGCTCGACCTTGACGGCGACACGGTCCGGCGTGAATCCCGCCATGGAGTGCCGATCTATTACGGCGATGCGACGAATCCCAACGTCTTGCGGCACGTGAAGATCGAAGAGGCCAAGGTATTCGTCGTCGCCATTTCCGATCCGTTCATCACGAGACGGGCAGTTCAGGTCGCCAAACTGCTGAATCCAAAGGTCCGAGTTGTGGTCAGGACACGTTATCTTCGGGAACTGGAAGAGCTGCACGATATCGGCGCCGATGACGTGGTGCCCGAAGAGTTTGAGACGTCGATCGAGATCTTCGCTCTGGTGCTTCGAACCTATAACCTCCCGCAGGACTTTATTACCACGAAAGCGGAGCAAGTTAGGCGGGAAGGCTATGCACTGCTGCGGAGGAGTGAATTGCCAGAATTAGCCCATCATTTACGCGGCGGGACCTTGACCGATGCAGAGGTGGAAACGTGCCGGATCGATGACGATTCGCCCGCCGTCGGGAAGACTCTTGCAGATCTCTCCATTCGGCCAAGAACGGGAACCTCGGTCATTGCGTGGACACGCAATGGAGTCACGGAGTCGAATCCTGCTCTCAAAACGAAGCTCAAGGGAGGCGACATTGTGGTGCTGCTCGGCTCTCGCCTCCAGATCCGGCGCGCCATGAGTTTATTGCTGTCCGGCGAGTAGCTTGCTAGCTCTTCCAGCGAAGGGTGACGCGGCTTTTCAGCGGATGCTCGAACGGCCGTCCGGTTCGCACAGATGCCAGGTGTGCGGCCTTTAATTTGTAGTACCATCTCGTCGGCTCGTCTGCATCATCCAGTAACATCATTGCTGGCTTGTAGCGCAAGCCGACCGCTTGCCGCTCCATCGCCTGCTTATCTTGCTCCAAGAAGATGTTGCCAAAATAACGGAAGAGCGTTTTTGAAAACGGCACCCAGGTTAAGGCGTTCCATGCTGCGCAGAAGTCGATCCGGCACTGCTGATCGGTGATGGGGGTGACCATGGCCCGCATGGACACAAAAATGTTGCCACATTGAACAAATTCGAATCGCTGATTGGGCAACAGAAAGTCGATCGTCGTTGTAGGCGAGCCGCCGTAGAACAGGTTCAAGAGCTTATATGGTTTGCTGTTCTTGGACGGCGCATGCGGGATCATGCGGAAACCTGTCGGGAGCGGTTCAAACGTCTTCGCTTTTTCATGGATACTTGCTGGTGTACGCCACAAGGGACTTTGATGGACGAACGGCCCGTGGAGCGGATCAACCAGCCCGATAATGCCGTCATCGATCGCGCAGTTCACCAGCTTGGAAATCTGAATCATTCGATAGCGAGAAGAAGGCAGGGGAAGCGAAGGGATGTCAGGA
>JAICVE010000527.1 GCA_025935475.1 Nitrospira sp.
CATCGAAGGCCGGCTGAGCGCGACGGCATTGATGGAACGCTTCGCTCACGCGGCGTCACCCAACTTCGACCCGGCTCGCGATCTGCGCCGCATCGGAGTAGCGAATCAAACGACGATGCTGGCGCGTGAGTCGCTGGCGGTCGGTGAGCTGATTGGGAAGTCGATGGCGCGGGCGCACGGCGAAGAGTACGCGAAGTCCAACTTCCGAACCTTCGACACGATTTGCAGCGCCACTCAGGAGCGCCAGGATGCGGTGGTCGAACTGTTGCGCGAGCCCCTCGACGTGATGGTCGTAATCGGCGGTTACAACTCCAGTAACACGATGTCACTGGCGGCACTCTGTTCGGAGACTGTCCGCACCTTCCACGTCGAGGACGCCGACGACATCGATCCGGATTCGGGGACGATTCGCCATCGGCCGCTTGGGGCAAAGGGGGAAACCGAGGAATCGGATTGGCTCCCCGCCACTGGTCCGCTCAGAGTTGGGGTAACTGCTGGCGCCAGCACCCCCAACAACAAGATCGGCGAGGCTGTTGGCCGGATTTTCGCTACCAGGGGTATCGACCCGAAGAGCATCCGGTAAAAAAAAATCCACCGGTTGTGACGAGTTTGACCGTTGCGAGCGTCAAACTATTGCGGGTCTCGGTACCGACTGTACCTTGGTCTACGTGGCTCGAAACTACCGTTTTAGGGTACCGTAAGTATGGCTAAGGACACTCAACCCGTGGAGGCTGAATGGACGTGTATGGTTCGGATAACGCCCCTGACGAAGAGGCGGTTGGGACGGGCAGTACCGAGGCTACGCCAGAAGTGGGAAGCTGGTTCCAGCGCGGCTCGACCAAGGAGTCGGCGCTGAACGACCGGGGAATTGCAGTTCCGGTCAACACCATGCTCGACCGCGTGCGTGAGGCGGATGCTCTCATCTTCGAGAACGAGGAAGACGCCGCATAAGCGTCTCTCGTCAGATGAAAAGGGCCACCAATCGGTGGCCCTTTTTTTATTTCGGCTGGTAGATCAATCGTCGAGCTACCAACTTTCGCCGATGATCTCAGCGCTCGACTGATGGATTCTCATTCTTTCCTGCAGAATCTCGCCGTCGTCCTCTGCGTCGCGGCGGTCGCCACGGTGGTCTTCCAGAAGCTGCGCCAGCCGGTGGTCTTCGGTTATCTGCTGGCGGGGATGATCGTGGGACCGCACATCGCAATCCCTCTCGTCGCGGATGTGCAGATGGTGCGCGCGCTCTCCGAGCTCGGCGTCATTCTGCTCATGTTCTCGCTCGGAATGGAGTTCAGCATCCGCAAGCTGGTCCAGGTCAGCCAGAAGGCGGGCGCGGTGGCGTTGTTCGAGTGTACCGTGATGGTGTCGACCGGATACCTGGTCGGGCAGATGATGGGCTTCACCAGGATGGAGAGCATCTTCACCGGCGCGATCATCGGCATCTCCAGCACCACCATCATCGTCAAGGCGTTTCAGGAGCAGAACGTAAAAGGACGGGTGACCGAGCTGGTGTTCGGAATCCTCATCATCGAGGATCTGATCGCG
>JAICVE010000214.1 GCA_025935475.1 Nitrospira sp.
CCCTTGCCATTCTGACCCTGCCGCTGTTGAGAACCAGTTAAATTTGCTACCATGCGGCATCTATGCGATGGCGCCTACCTGCATACGGGATCCTCTCGGCTGCTTTGGCCGTCGCCTGTACTTCGCCCAAAGTCGGCTACGATTACGACCGCAGCGCCGATTTCAGCCGGTACCATAGCTATGCGTGGGTCTCCGGAGCACAAGAACCGACGGGGGACCGGCGTGTGGACAGTTCCCTCGTGGATGCCCGCATCCGCACTGCCATCGAGCGGGAACTTCGTGCAAAAGGATACCTTGCGTCTCCCGACACCAGCTCCGACTTTTTGGTGGCGTACCACGCGGGGATGAAAGATATGTTGAAGGGCGCGTCCACACAGAACTATATCGGCGACCGGGCACATGGAACGTTCACCACGATCAGCGACATCCAGCCGTACCACGAGGGCACGCTCACGATCGACATCGTCGATGCCCGATCCCGTCAGCTGGTCTGGCAGGCTTCGGTCAAGGCGGACGTTGACCAGAATCTGGACCCCAAGGAGCGGGATGCACGGGTGACCAACATTGTCAGTGCCATGCTGTCACATTTTCCCCCTCGGTAAGCCCATCACCATCGGAGTTGGACGAACATGAGGAACTGGCTGTGTTTCTTCCTGGCGGTGATGTGGACGGCCGCCGGCTGTGCGCCATCGCCCAAGATTGGGTACGACTTTGATCGCAACACGGACTTCAGCGCCTATCATACCTATGCCTGGATGTCCGGCGATCAGGAAAAGACCGGCGACCGGCGCGCCGATAGCAGTGCCGTGGATATGCGGATTCGCATCGCGGTGGGTACACAGTTACGCCTGAAAGGGTATCAAACGTTACCTGAAGGAACGCCGGATTTCTTTGTGGCCTACCATGTCGGGCTCAAAGACAGCTCGCCGAGCATTTCGACCCAATATTATTCGGATGGCATGGCAGGACATGCCTTCTCGCATTCTGCAGATTCCCGGTCGGCAAGTGGGGCTGCGCCTAGCCTCAATGAGACGGCCTCCTATCTCACAGGCTCGCTGCTCATCGACGTCATCGATGCCGGCACAAAGAAACTCGTCTGGAGGGGAACCGCTGCCGGCGAGGTTGACCCGGGTTTGACCTCTCAACAACGAGACGAGCGAACCAAAGCCGTTGTTCACAGCATCCTGTCGCATTTTCCGCCAAAGTAGCCTGCGGGCATCGGGTGCTCATCTGGAAGGAATCGGCCGAAGGGAGCCGAGGTAGAACGTAGGAACCGCAAGGACTGTCTGTTATGGAGTCCCGCCTGAAATCACGGGCCTGATCTCGATCTGGTCCTTATCGCTGAGCATTTCGTCTTCAGTCACCAACTCATCGCCGCGGATGACTAAATGCGCCTCGACGACGAGATTCAGCTCGCGCAGGACGTCTTTGGCGCGCTTGGGACCTTTAACGTCCACGGTTCTGGGAGGGTGGCTTAGTTGGACCTGCATGATTCGGATGATACGGCTCGCTATTCATCAATTGCAAATACGGTCGTCCCGGTCGGTGCCTATTTCCAAGACGCCGGTCTACGGATTTCCTCGAGTGCTTTCAGAATTTCAGCCGGTCGTGGTGGGCAGCCCGGGATGCGGACATCGACGGGAATGTGGCGGTCCACTGGGCCGGTTACCGCGTAACTGCCTTTGAAGACCCCGCAGTTTATCGCGCAGTCGCCGAGCGCAATCACCAGTTTCGGATCCGGCGTCTGCTTGTGGACGTCTTTGAGGGCCCGCTCCATATTGACGGTGACCGGGCCAGTCACAACCAGTGCATCGGCATGCCGGGGGGATGCGGCGATGTGAACGCCGAACCGCTCGATGTCGTATATGGGATTAGCCAAGGCGTTCATCTCCATTTCACAGGCATTGCAAGAACCGGTGTCCACTTCGCGAATTGTCAGGGACTGTCTGAACGGCATGGCCTTTTCACACACCGCCTGTGAGGGACTCTCGGCAGGTTGATCGGCATGGGGGTGCTGTCCCGTCACAATTCCAGTCTTCAGACTCTTCTTGAGAATACGGAACATGTTCATCTCCTTCTATAGATCGTTCCCCGCGTAAGACAAATTAAAGCTCTTATTGATCAGCGGAAAATCAGGAAGGATATTCCCGACGACGGCCCATTGGATGGCGGGCCAATTCACGAACGAAGGATCACGTACCTTACAACGATGGATGGAACCCTGCTCTCCGGTCATGACGAAATAAAGAATTTCTCCACGCCAGCCTTCCACGGCTGAGAGCGCCCATTGGCCCGGTTGTGGCCTGTGAGCAGCCGCGGGGGCGACCGGACCTTGTGGAATGTTGGCCCGAATCTCGCGAATCAGCCGGATCGATTCGTGGATCTCGTCCATCCGCACGCGCAAGCGGGCACGGACATCCCCATATCGATAGAGCGAAATGTTGACAGGCACTTCGTCATAGGCGGCGAAAGGACGGTCTCGCCGCACATCCTGGTCGATCCCTGAGGCCCGCCCCACTACGCCGACCACTCCATGGTCCCAGCCCGTACGTTCCGTGAGGACGCCGGTTGTTTCCAAGCGATCGGTGAGGGAGGCGTTGGCGAAAATGATGGACTCCAGTTCGGCAAAATCTTTCTCGATCCCATCCAACAGAGCGACGATTTCGCTCAGTTCGATGGCCGACACATCTTTCGTGACTCCGCCGATCGCCATTGCGCCTCGAAGAAATCTGGATCCGGTCAACCGGTCGTTGAGCTGCAGAAGCAGTTCCTTCATCCGGCTGCAGTGGGCGTGGGCCAGCGCATAGGCCGTATCATTGCAGATCGCTCCGACGTCTCCGAGGTGGTTGTGAAGTCGCTCCAGCTCCAAAAACAACGAGCGGAGGTACCGGGCGCGTCTTGGGACGTCGATGTGCAAGAGGGTTTCAGCCGCCTGACAGTAGGCCAGGCTATGTCCGATGGTCGTATCGCCGGATACGCGTTCAGCGAGGGCGATCGCCGTGCTCAGCGTTTGTTGCTCGAAGAGCTTTTCGATTCCACGATGTTTCCAAAAGTGACGGACTTCGAGCTGCATGATCGGTTCTCCGGCGACCGAGAAGCGGAAATGCCCAGGTTCGATAATCCCAGCATGGATGGGGCCGACGGGAACTTCGAACACGCCTTCGCCCTCAATGTGACGAAACCGATAATCGGCCTGTTGCCGGCCGATCGTCTTGTTCCACGGAAATGCTTTTTGTAGCGGATGAGTTCCCTTAGGCCAGTGCTCATGCCGAACCAGACGACGGAGATCCGGATGGCCTTGCGGGATCAAACCATAGAGATCTCGGATTTCCCGCTCATACCATTGCGCGGCGTGAACGGACGGTGTGATTGAAGTGAACAGACGGTCTTGTCCTGCCAACTCTATAGTCAGCAGCACCCACGGGTGATCGGAGGCGAACGCGAACAAATACTGAATCTCGTATTTCTCCGCGAGCGGGCGGCAATCGACGGCGAAGAGCAGGGCCAGCCGGCCTCGCGCCTTCTCATGAAGAAACTGTGTGAGTTCCGGGATCCGGCTCTTCTCAACGCGATAATGCAGGAGACCGTCCACAGAATATGCCGCAGCCAAGCCCGGGAAGGCCATTTGTATCCGTTGTTGAAGGGATAGCTGATTGGTCATTCCAAGGCTACCTTGTCAACAGTGTTGAGGCGGCTTCAAAGAGTTGTCGCAAGGAGGACGGAAGAGCCAGCGAAAATGCCACGAGTACAATGCCCAGGAGCATGATGGGGATATGGCCCACTGACCACTGTTCACCATGCACGATATCCTTAGGTGCCGGACCCCAGACCATGCCGGTGATGCGATACAGAAATCCAGCGAAGGCCACCACGCTACACAGCAACAACAGGACGACGGGAAATGTGGTGGCGGGCGGGGTCCACTCGTGAGGAAGGCCGGATGAGGCGAGGGCCGTGACGATCTGCATCTCGCTGGCAAACAGTGCAAAGGGGGGAAGCGCCGCGAGTGCCAGCCCTGAAATCAGCAATGCCATAGCAGTCCAGGGCAGCACGGTCGTGAGGCCGCGGACCTGGTCAATCTCTACTGTTTTGAATCGGCGGTGGATATTGCCGGCCGCAAAGAAGGCGAGCGATTTCGCGAAGGCGTGATTGACCAGATGGAACAACCCCCCGAAGTTGCCGATGGTCCCGCCGACGCCGAACCCAACCATCGCCAGGCCCATATGTTCGATACTGGAATAGGCGAACAGCCGCTTGTAGTTATGTTGCAAAAGAATAAACAACGCTGCGAGCGCAAATGAGATGAGCCCGAAGAGCGCCAACAGGCCGCCGGTGAAATCTGGAGACACGGCCTGATCGGCGATCCCACGGCAGCGAAGGATCGCATAGACCGCCACGGTTTCGAGGACACCGGCCAACATGGCGGCGACCGGTGCCGGCGCTTCCGTGTAGGCGTCGGGCAGCCAGCTGTGCATGGGGACGAGACCGACCTTTGTGCCGTAGCCCACGAAGAGAAAGATGAAAGCCAGTTTCACGATGTGAGGATCCAGTTGTGCAGCGACCTGCTGTAATTGGGTGATGTTGAGGGCGGAGCTGACATCTCCCAATACGCGGAGTGAGGAGTAGTACATCAGCACGACGCCGAACAACGCCAGGGAAATGCCGACGGAGCAGAGGATCAGATATTTCCACCCGGCTTCCAACGATTCGCGCCGGCGCCAGAAGGCGATGAGAAACGTCGTGGCCAGTGTCGTGGCTTCGATCGCCACCCATTGTACGCCCAGGCTGTTCGCGACTGTCGCCAGGACCATGGCGAACAGGAACATGTGAAATAGAAAGAAAAAGAGATTGAGCCGCTTCGGCGCGATCACACCGCGCCTCACCTGCTCGTCCATGTAGGAGCGCATATACAGGGAGCAGGCGAGGCCGACGGTTCCGATGATAAACAGAATGACCGACGACAAGGCATCGATATAGATGATGTCGTCGAACGCCGTGACCGACCCTTGGGCGAAGACGGCTCGCGTGATGACCATTTCTGCACCGACCAATGTCCCAATGCTGGTCAAATTGGTCACGTGAAGCCAGCGCGAGCCCGGGATCAGCAGGCTGAACCAGCCGGCCACGAAAGGGGCGAGCAGAAGCAGGCCGACAGCGAATGTGACAGTGTGTCCGATCATTCCTTCAACTCGCTAAGACGGGTGGTATCCACGCTGTCAAAGGCGTCCTGCAGGCGGTTGGTATAGATCCCGGCGATCAAGGCTGCGACCAACACGTCGAAGAACACCCCCAACTCGACGATCAACGGCATCCCGTATGTTGCAGCGGTGGCTCCCAGGAAGAGGCCGTTTTCCATCATCAGGAACGCGATCAACTGCGTGACGGCCTTTTGGCGTGAGATCATCGTGAAGAACCCGATCAGCACAATGGCCAACGCGATGGCTAAGGAATCACGTGTCAAGAGATGTCCAAATGGAATGATCGGCTGGGTGATGAAGAAGGCGATCATGACGAGCGCACC
>JAICVE010000107.1 GCA_025935475.1 Nitrospira sp.
ATCGATTGAACGCCGCTTACTAAACCGAGGACGAGGAGAAACTCTCTTGGACATTGCGGGCTCACTTGCGGATCTGGTGCAGCGGCTCAAGGCCCGTCGGTGGCGGCCCTGCGCAAGGCGTTCGGCGGCTACGCCGTGAAGCGGTAGGAACACCCATGCCGGCCACGCCACGGATTGATATCACTCCCGCTCAAGAAGCCCTCGCTCCGGTCGAGCCGTGCACACTCATCATCTTCGGCGGATCCGGCGATCTGGCGCGCCGCCGCTTGATTCCCGCGCTCTATAATTTGATGCTCGATGGCCTGCTCCCGGCAAACTTCGCCGTGCTCGGCCTCGGTCGAAAATCCATGACCAACGAGGACTTTCGGGCTACGCTGCGCGAAGGCGTGCTGACGCATTCGCGTCAACCCTTGAAGGAAGACCGCTGGAGTGTATTTACCGAACGGCTGTTCTACCTTGCCGGCGGAAACGAAGATCGGCAGACCTACGCTGCGCTGAAAGCGCGCGTCGAAGACATCGAACGCCAGTTTGGATTGCCGGGCAACCGCATTTTCTATTTGAGCATCCCGCCCAGCTCCTTTACCGCCGTCTGCGAAGGGCTGGAGCATTCGGAACTCGCCGTTCGTAGGGCCCGGCCCTATGCCAGGATCATCGTCGAAAAACCCGTGGGCCGGGATCTCGCCTCGGCGCAACAGATCAACGCCGTAACCGGACGCGTCTTCGATGAGTCGCAAATCTTCCGGATCGATCACTACCTGGGCAAAGAGACTGTCCAGAATCTCATGGTGGTTCGATTTGCCAACAGTATCTTCGAGCCGATTTGGAATCACAAATACATCGATCACGTCCAGATTACGGTCAGCGAAGCGGAAGGGGTCGGCACCAGGGCCACCTATTACGAGGAAGCCGGCGCGCTGCGCGACATGGTGCAAAACCATATGCTCCAACTGCTCTGCCTTGTCGCCATGGAGCCGCCCTATTCACTCGATCCGGACGTCGTCAGGAATGCCAAAATGGAGGTGCTGCGCTGCTTGCGGCCGATCACGGGCAAGGACGTCGAGATGTTTTCGGTTCGTGCGCAATATGCTGCAGGCGTCGTGGGAGAGAACCCGGTACCTGGGTACCGGCGTGAGGTAGGGGTGAAGCCCGATTCCACCACAGAAACCTATGTCGCCCTCAAGTGTTTCGTGGAGAACTGGCGCTGGTCAGGCGTGCCGTTTTATTTGCGAACCGGGAAGGCCCTGCCGCAACGGGCCAGCGAAGTGGCGGTCCAGTTCAAGGACATTCCTCAGATCTTGTTCAACGCCATGCCTCAGCACCCGCAGCCCGCCAATGTTCTGGCCCTGCGCATTCAACCGGAAGAAGGCTTGTCGTTACGCATCGTCTCGCGAGTCCCGGGCACCAGAGAGCAGACCCATCCGGTCGAGATGGCCTTTAAATATGCCGAAGTGTTCGGCCGGCCTTCGCCCGAAGCCTATGAACGGCTGTTGCTGGACGTGATGGCCGGCGATGCATCGCGATTCATGCGGCGGGATGCGGTCGAGGCGTCTTGGGCGTGGATCACGAAAATTCTGGAAGCATGGCAGCAGCAGGGGACTCGATGGCTGCCGGAATATCCCGCCGGCGCTTGCGGACCCGTCGAAGCGGATCGCCTTATCCAGCAGGACGGCCGGACTTGGAGACCTCTGTGATCGGCCGTTGCAGCGGCTCAAGGTGTCTGAGAATTTCCTCTTTCGTGCCGAGGCCGCCGATGAACCGCTCGAACTGGCCTCCTCGGTACAGCGCTAGTGCGGGCAAGGAAGTAATCTCCAGTTCGGACGGAATTTGAAAATTTTCCTCGACGTTCATTTTGAGCACGAGGAGCGATCCGCCTACCTCCCCGGCAAGCCGCTCCAGCTGCCGAGTCAAGGCCCGGCATCCGCCGCAACCCGGTTTCCAGAACTCTACCAGCACCGGCACCTGCGAACGACCGACGACCCTGTCGAAATCCCGATCCGAGACGTCCGAGATCATGACGTCCTTCCTTCCTGATCGCTTCGCGCCGGCGTCGCGAATACCCGGTCGTACAACAAGCGGGCCAGCAGGCGATAGCCGGCCGTCGTCAAATGCAGCCCGTCGTTGGAATAAGGCGCTGCCAACTGGCGCGTCTCCGGATCGGCGGTCGCAGTGAAGAGATCGACCCATGCCAAGTGTTTCGATACGGCATAGTCCCGAATCAAACCATTCAGCACCCATCGACGCTTCAAATGCTGCTCGAGCCATGCCTCGGCTTCAGGCCCTCCCCCACTGACTTCCACACGCACCGAGGGAACCGTCACGGGGACTGGAATGATCCCCGACGCTCGGGCGAGTTCATACATTTTCAGGAGGTTTCGCATGATATCCTCAGGGTGGGCATTCCAACCGAGATCGTTGGTTCCCCCAAGCACCACGGCGTACTCTGGCCGATGTTGTAAGACATCTTGCCGGAACCGCATCGCCATTTCACTGGTCAACTCGCCGCAGACCCCGCTGACCCGAATTTCGACGGACGGCCCGAGCCATTCTTGCAGGAACCGGCCGTAAGGTGTCTCTTGTCCCCCCGGATGTTCCGGCGTGGGAGACTGAAAGCCGGCCGTTAAACTGTCGCCGAAACAAACGATGGTCACGACGGTCCTCCAACGCCAAGTGGGGGGCGTTACAACCCCAAGCCGCCGATTGTACTGACTCGGCTCCATGTAGGACAACTACGCAGTTTTTATTGATGATTCTCTCCGATGACGTGGAATCCAAAACTTCTGAATTCCTTGACCAAATCTCGCCTTACCGGTACGACAGACAGTAATGTCTGACCTCAAAGCTGCCCAGGACATGATGGCGGCCGCCGCGGCCGCAAAGTCCACTGTCGACCCAGAACTGGTCTCGGTAACCCAGCTGCTGAAGTCGCTGGATCGCGCGTCGAAAAATGTCCGGACTTTCGGCCATCAAAACAGCGTGGCGAAGAAGTTTTTTGAGCAATTTTACACTGAATTGACCAACCATGTGGAACGCTACAATGCCCTGACCTTTATCGTCCAACGCGAAGGCCTCTTCTTCAAGGACACGTCCGTGTACAACTCGCAGGCGGGAGAATCGAGCGAAAACTTCGCCTTCAAGCTCTACAGCGATGGCATCAGAGAACTGACGTTTCAACAGGGCATTGAAGAGGACGAGGTCATGTTCTTCTTCGACGCTCTCTGGAACACGAGCGGCACAACGGGCAATGAAGACGACGATATCGTCACTCGCCTGTGGTCGAGAAACCTGCCAACGATTACGATCGTCACCGCCGACGAGGTCATGAAGCTGTCGGAAGTGGAAGATGTGCTGACTCCGCAGGGCAAGCCCGCGGCGGAGGGCTCTCTGAGAGAAATTCTGGACGAGGCCAACGCGAAAAACGCCAAGGAGGGAAAAGGAGACCCGCAGCGGAAATCCAGGCTGTCGACCAGCGTCATGGGCTATGAGGTGACCGCAGAGGAAATGGCGGGATTGGCCCGCGAGATTGAGGTAGAATCCAACCGAGACAGCATTCTGTATCTGCTCGACATCCTCACCGCCGTCCTGTCCTCCGAACGGTCTCCCGAGCTCTTGAACAAGCTGTTCGAAATCTTCGAAGGAATTCTCCGCACACTGTTCCAAGGCGGCCATTGGACCACGGTCGAACATGTGTTGGGGCTGCTTTCTGAGGCAGAGGCGATACGACCGGATTTGACCGAGGCGCACAAACAGAAACTGAGAGGGATGTTCGACCAGCTTGGCAGTCAGGACCTGGTCTCGCTGATTCAACAATATCTCAACACGGCCGACAAGCCCCGCACGGAAGGACTCGAAAGCGTGTTGCTGATGATGAAACCGTCGGCCATGCCCGGCCTGTGCGCGCTGCTCGGCGATCTGCAGCACCCGCCCCATCAGGGGTTGATCGCCAATGCACTCGTCGAACTCGCCAAGGACACTCCCGAGGTTGTGCTCAAGCACCTAACCGATCGCCGACCGACGTTTGTCCGCAACCTTCTAGGGATCATCACCCGCTGGAACAACCCGAAACTGGCCGAAGGCGTGGAAAAAATCTTGCGCTATCCCGATCCGCTGATCAGACGGGAAGCCATCAGAACGCTGGCCGGCCTCAAGCCGAACGGAAGCGCAGTGAAACTCATCCCACTGTTGAACGACGCGGACGAAGGCGTGCGCCTGGCGACGCTGAAGCCCCTGTTAAACGGCCATTACACGGCGACGTTCACCCTGTGGGAACCGATCCTCAACGCAGAGAACTTCAACGATCGCGATCCGGCCGAGAAACGGAATATCTTCCATGCGATGCGGGTGACGGCCGGAGACGACGCGGTCCCGTATTGGACCACTCTGCTGACCGAATGGGGATGGACCAACAGGAAAAAGCGCGAAGACCTCGCCCTATTGGCCGTCGACGCCTTGACCAAGCTTGGAACTGCCGCCGCCCTGGCCGCGTTGGACACCGGTGCCAAGAAAGGCACCGCAGCGGTCAAGCACGCGTGTGCAACGGCGATCGCCAGCGCCACCAAACATCAGCGGACCGCATAACTCAAGGATATCCCTTCATGGCTGATCCACTCCGCGTGCCCGACATCGCAGCGACCCAACCGATCCTGACGCACGAGAAGTCGCTGACCAAAAAGGTCGCCAAAGGCTCGGAGGCCGGCGACATTTATGACCAGCAAATCTTGATGCTGGGAACCCAGTTGGTCACGCAGATCAGCATTCTGATCAAGATGTCAAAACTGCACGGGCGCACCAACACGGCGCTGGACAGTCCCGTGGACAGTGCCCTCACCGTCATCAAGACCCTCGCCCAGGATGAACCGATTCCCGTGCGCCTGCAGAACGATTTTCTCTTTCTGGGCCAGCGGCATCTCAAAATCACGGCGGCCCAAATGCCGGTGTTTTCCACGGTCATCGACACGCTGAATCAGTGGTGCATCGGAGGCGTGACCTTCTCCAAGGACGTGGAGTCGCGGGACTTTCGTGAGTTGATCTTTCAATTGGGGATGTTCGATGCGGCGAACAGCTCAATCTCGACGCTGCGCGCTTCCCTCGAGCAGCAATCCGTCAAGGGAATCGAACTCGAGGAGCGACGTGTGCTGCGCGGCAAATCCTCGGCCAAGAGTCGGTATGTCAATGCGGCGACTGCGGTGGGTACGCTGGTGCAAGATAGCCGCGAGAAAGGCACGATCGGCTTCAAGCAAGCTAAACGCGCCATCCAAAGCATCGTCGATCTGATGATGAACGACGAGGCATCGCTCTTGGGCCTGACGACGCTTCGCTGTCATGATCAGTATACGCATAACCATTCGGTCAACGTCGCCTTGCTGTCCATGGCGCTCGGCAACCGCGCCGGCTATCCCAAGGTCGAGCTCGCGGATTTAGGGCTCGCGGCACTGTTTCACGATCTGGGCAAGGCCACGATTCCCATGGAAGTGCTGAACAAGCCGGGCGAATTCACCGAAGAGGAATGGGCCATGATGCGCAATCATCCCACGGAAGGCGCGCTCAGCTTGGCCAAGATGCGAGGCATTACCAACCTTCCCGGTCGGATGGCGTCGGCCTCATTCGAACATCATATGAATCTCGACTTTTCAGGCTATCCGAAATTGAACGTGTCGTGGAAATTGTCCATGACAGGACGGATCCTCATGATCGCCGACTGTTATGATGCCATGACCTCCTCGCGGGTGTATCGGCGTGAACCGATGTCGCCGTCGAAAGTCTTGGGCTTCATGTTCGGTAAAGCGGGAAAATCCTTTGACGCCACGCTGATGAAACTGTTCATGACATGCGTCGGCATCATTCCGATCGGCAGCCTCGTGCTGCTCGACAGCAATGAGCTGGCCGTCGTGCTCAAGCCGACGACGGATCCGGCCGAGGCGGAGTATCCCTATGTCAAAGTCATTACGGACACCCAGGGAGGCCCGATAGACAACGGGCGCGAAATCGATCTTCGCGAAAAGGACGAGAACGGGGAATACCGCAACTACATCATTCGACTCATCGATAACACCGAGCACAAATTCGACACCAGCCGATACTTCGTCTGACGGCCCACGCCGGAGGACCGCTGATGACACGGCTCTCCGGCTCCCTTGACAGTCCTACCCTTCGCCGCTATTCTGCCCTATTCAATACCGCGCAGCTTTTCATCCACTAAGGAGCGGACACTATGCCTATGGCGAAGACCCGTCAGGGTCAGATTATGGTTGCTCTGGCGATCACTGGAGCATGGCTCATCAGTTCCGTATCAGGCGTTTGCGCGGCGGATGCCTTTAAGATGGGCGTCATCGATCCTCAGACGGTCCTGGAAAAATCGAAAGCGGGAAAGAAGGCCCTGGATGGACTTAAGGAATACGTCTCGACCAGACAGAAACTGCTCTCCCGAGACGAGGAGGATTTGCGCAATACGGAAAAAACCCTGAAGGAGTCCGTTTCGAAGCTGAGTGAGGGGGAGAAGAAGGAGAAGGAAGCGCAGTTCCGAACCAAGATCCAGGAATATCAAAAGCGGGCGCAGGAGTTCAATCAAGAGCTCCAAGGCAAGCAAAAGGAACTCGTCGACGACTATATGAAGCGGATCGCCACTGCGACTCAGACCGTTGCCGAAAAGGGAGGATTTTCCATCGTCGTCGATAAAGGCAGCGAGCAAACCATTAAAATCGTCATTTACAGCAAAGACACCATCGACCTGACGGACCAGGTCATCAAGGAATTCGACCGGGTCAACAGCAAGTGATCAGTCTTCGGATGACGGAACCTCGACCGCCAGGTTCCGTCAGGATTCCATTGGATAGCCTGCTTCTCTCCAGGCTCTGATGCCGCCGTCCATCGAGGTCACGTTCGTATAGCCCATCTGCGTAAGCGCATCTGCAGCCAGCGCCGATCGGTAGCCTCCCCCGCAATACAAAAGAATGGAGGCCTGCTTGTCGGGCACCAGCGTCTCGATATCCCGCTCAATGATGCCCTTGCCGAGGTGCCGTGCGTCCTTGGCATGATCCTTCGCAAACTCATGATCTTCACGCACATCGATAAAGTGCGCGACTTCGCCTCGATCCAACCTGGCTTTCGCGTCCACGACCGAGCATTCCTTTACCCGGGCGCGCGCGGCACTCACGAATTTTAAAAAGCCCGCATTATGCTTCATCTGCGATCCCCTCTCGTCAAAACAATCGCGTCTGCTCGCGGCCGGGACGGCGGAAGGTGTCGGGCACGGGCTCGTCGTCGGAGTCGGCAAATCCTGCTTTCCGCTTCGCCACACCGAACAATCGTTCAATCATCGCCCAATACGGCCCAGTACCGTGATGCCTCGAAAAGAATGCCCCATCCGTCATGGCGCCCCCCCGGACTTCCTGAATCCGGTGCGTCATTTTGGCCAGTCGTTCCGGGAAGGCTTCCGCCATGCGCTCGACAAACACGGCTTCAACGGATTGAGCCAGGCGCAACAGCGTCGACATCGCCTCGCTGGCGCCCGCCTGCCGAGCACGCTGCAGCAATTCCGGGATGTCTTCATCATTGAGACCCGGGATGATGGGTGAAATCGAAATGCCGGTCGAAATACCGGCCTCAGACAAGCGGGCCATGGCATCGAAGCGCTTACGGCTTGTCGGGGCCTGGGGTTCTACCCGACGGGCGACCTCCTCGTCGGCAAATGGAATGCTGAAATAGACTCTGAGCCAGGCCTCCTGATGTAAACGCTTGAGCACATCGAGATCCCGTTGCACCAGAACACCCTTCGTGATGATCGCGACGGGATTGCGGTACTCGGCGCAGACTTCGAGGCAGGCGCGCGTCAATTCCAACGAGGCTTCAACTGGCTGATAACAATCGGTATTGCCGGAGAAGACGATCAACTCGCCTTTCCAGGAAGGTTTTTCGAACGCCTGACGCAACAGCATGGCGGCCTGGCGTTTGACCACAATCTTTGATTCGAAGTCAGTCCCCGCCCCGAAGCCCCAGTACTCGTGGGTGGGTCTGGCGTAACAATACGCGCAGGCATGGAAGCACCCACGGTAGGGGTTCACGCTCCAACGGAAGGATAGGTCAGGGCTGTCGTTCCTGCTGAGAATTTCCCGGCTCGAATCGTCGTACATTTCGAGCCGGGTAGCAGACGCCGGTTCGAGGAGATCTCGGTGTCTCGACTCGTAGGGGTTCGGTGGATTGGAAATCGGCCTCATGCGCTCATGGTCTCTCTCTTCCACCAGCACTGTCAACCGCTGCGGCCCTCCGTTCATTGACTCCACCGAACCTCGATGTTAGATTCCAGCCGCTCATCGGGAATGCCTGTCAATGTACGATTTGCGCCATCTCCGCGAGAATTTCGATCATGTCCGCGAGCAGCTCGGCACTCGAGGGCGCGACGTCCAATGGGATGAGTTACGGAAACTCCTGGACGAACGGCGCGCCCTTTCCATGCAAGTAGAGGAGCTGCGGGCGGACGTC